>JAISQS010000042.1 GCA_031274045.1 Planctomycetaceae bacterium
AAACCGCCGCACAATATTCTATTAGTTAAGAAAACAAATTCAAGGAGTGCAAAAAATTCAGAACAAATCAGGATACACGAACAACCACCGAACAATCACGTAGACGTATTTTGATCAGACCAAGCGGAAGTTTTAGTTTTCAGCGTCAATTCGTTAGTGATGGTCGCTTGCGACCAACGCGATGTGCGTCGCCCGTTTGATTTGGGGCAAGCCCATTTCGCTAACGGCTGAAAACTCACTACTACCAAGTTCTCTAATTTTCATTGCGCAATTTTTATTAAGGGGAATAATTCAAAGGAAGTTGTTAAGCCGAAGGTATTGGAAGATTTTTTTTGAGAATATTTTTGTCAATAGATTTTTATCAACAAATTTTACAGATTAGCCTTTTAAAAAAAAGTTAAATCTGCTTAATCTGTTGACAAAATTCGATGATATTTTTGTCAACAGATTTTACAGACTTAACAGATTAGTTTTTTAAAAGCATGTTTTTAGTACATGTCACCGCCGGGCATTTGAGGGACGGCTTTTTCCTCTTTCGGAATCTCCGCAACAAGCGCATCACTCGTCAACATCAACGACGCTACACTCGCAGCATTCGTCAACGCCGTTCTTGTCACTTTGGTCGGATCAATCACTCCCGCTTTGACCACGTCCTCAAACACATCCGTCAAAGCATTGTAACCAAAGTTACCCTTGCCCTCCGAAACTTTTTCACAAATTATTCCACCGTCCTTGCCTGCGTTTTGTGCGATTTGAGTCAACGGAGCACGGCAAGCTCTCACGATGATATTGTAACCTACTGCTTCGTCCGTTGAGATGTCGCCAGCTTTGACAGCACTCGACGCACGCAACAAAGCTACTCCACCGCCGGGTAAAATTCCTTCCTCAACAGCCGCACGCGTCGCATGAAGCGCATCCTCAACACGGGCTTTGCGCTCTTTCATTTCGCTCTCCGTCGCGGCACCGACGAGTATTTTTGCCACACCGCCGGAAAGTTTCGCAAGCCGCTCCTCAAGCTTTTCACGATCATAATCACTTGTTACATTCGCAATCTCTCGCCTGATTTGCTCGATACGTGCCTTTATGTTTTCGTTCTTTCCGGCACCTTCGATTATGGTCGTGTTGTCTTTGTCGATAACGACTCTTTTTGCCGATCCGAGTTCGGTCAAAGTGAACGACTCAAGTTTGCGACCGAGACTCTCGAAATGAACCTCACCGCCAGTCAAAATACCAATATCCTCAAGCAACGCCTTCCGACGATCACCGTAACCCGGTGCCTTGATCGCCGCAACCTTCATCGTACCGCGAAGCCTGTTGACCACAAGAGTCGCCAACGCATCGCCATCCACATCCTCCGCAATAATCAACAACGGACGACCCGTATTCACAACCGATTCAAGCAAAGGAACGATTTCTTTGATATTGGAAATCTTCTTCTCACTCAACAAAACATAAGCGTTTTCAAGTACAGCTTCCATCTTGTTGACATCCGTTACAAAGTACGGCGAAAGATAACCGCGATCAAACTGCATTCCCTCAACCCACTCAACCTCCGTCTTCAAACTCTTCCCCTCATCAACAGTAATCACGCCGTCTTTACCGACTTTGTCCATTGCCTCAGCGAGCAAGTTTCCGATTTCGTGGTCGTTGTTTGCTGCGATTGCTCCGACTTGTCCGATTTCGGTTTTGTTATTTTTTACGCTTACGGACATGCTTTTGAGTTTCGCAATGATGTCATTGACGGCTTTGTCCATACCGTTTTTTAGCTGCAACGGATTCACGCCCGCGACGACAGCTTTCATTCCTTCGTTGAAGATCGCTTCCGCCATGATTGTTGCGGTGGTAGTGCCGTCGCCCGCTATATCGCTCGTCTTCGAGGCAACTTCACGCACCATCTTCGCACCCATGTTTTCATACGTATCCTCAAGCTCAATCTCCTTCGCAACAGTTACACCATCTTTTGTAACGAGCGGAGAGCCGAAGCTTTTTTGGATGATGACATTGCGACCCCGCGGTCCAAGCGTCACCTTAACTGCTTTCGCAAGTTTTGTCACACCGCGACGAAGTGCTTCGCGGGCTTCCTGATCAAACGCAATCATTTTTGCCATGATTCAATATCTCCATTAATGTTAAATTTTGATTTTAAATTTAATTTTACCGTTAATCACTTGTGCCGACCGCGACCGATCAATTTGTCAAAATATCTTTCACGACAAACCAACCAAACACCACCGGCACAACCAATAACCAAACAACCCCAAAGACCACAATACCTCAAAACATCATTCTCTTGTCGCTTAATCAGAGTGTTCCGTTGAATACCAATTGAGCGTTATTTTGAAGCTCAAATCGAGGTTTGCAATTTGAGAAAATTTGCAATCAGATTCAAACGGATGTAGTTTTTTGGTGTTGTTAAACTGCTTGCACGTGAGATTTCGTTGTGTGTTCTTCGGACTGACCGACAACACGCCAATCAATAAACGTTACCCGCAATTTGGGCAAAACCGACTTTATTTTTTGGCGGCAACGAAATCTTTGTGCGTATATTTACATTCCGGTTTCAGTCAATAATTGCCAAAATATCGCTTTCTCGCATTAGTAGTAATTCGTCTCCGTCAATCTTAAATTCCTCTCCGGCATAAGAGAGAAAAACGACTTTATCGCCTTCTTTAACTTGAAACGCGGATCGATTACCGTTATCGAGAATTTTCCCGTCGCCGACACTGACAACAGTTCCGCGTGCGGGTTTATCTTTGGCGGTATCGGGGAGATATAAACCGCCTTTTGTCTTCTCCTCCGCAACCTCGCGCCGAATAACAACACGATCACCAAGAGGTTGCAACCTGTTCCCCTTACAAGAGCAACCGCCCTCGCCGCATGAATCTTTCTTTTTTGAAACGTTTACCATGTTTACCTCAAATTTGTTTTTAACTTAATGTAAATTTTTCCTCCAAAGTAAATCTCCCGACCAGTCCGCCAAGAGATATTGACAACTCCAATTTGTCACAACCAGACCGCAACATTCATGCCACTTTCCTTCTGCCAATTTGACAGGAATATTTTTGTCAACAAATCATGCAGATTGTTTCGGATTTTGTGAGAGGTTTATATTGAAGTAAACTTTCGATTTATCCGACCCTGAAATTTATACGACCTTGAAATAGTCAAATATCATACATGCAAGCCGCAGGTTTGCATCGCTCGGTAGAAAATGATGTCCCTACACAAACGAGCGTTCCGTAGGAATGTCACCTTTGGGCAAGTCACGAGGTTGCATTTCTACGGAATGCGAAGACTCGGCGGGGGCTTCTATTTCTACCGAGCGATACATTCCTCACGGAATGTAATAACGCGACAACATAACACGGATTGGAAATAATAAGGTAATAAGGTTGAAATTTTTTATCGTCAATTTTAGTTAGTTTTTAGTAGTGAGTTTTTAGTGTCAATGCACTAAAAACTAAAAACTAAAAACTAACTTTA
>JAISQS010000116.1 GCA_031274045.1 Planctomycetaceae bacterium
AAAAGCACAAGCAAAAATCCAATCTACATCCGAATTGAAACCAAAGCAGGTCACGGCGCAGGCAAACCAATCACAAAACAGATTGAAGAAGAAACAGATGTCTGGTCTTTCATTTTAGATCAACTCAAATAACCAGACATCCAACAATCCACCCAACATCGGCACAGCCGACACTTGCCGCGAAGCGGCATGGACTGGAACGCGGGTGTCCCGCCTCGTTATACCGTACCTCTTTTTTGAGAATACGAACCATACGAAAAATACGGAACAAACGAAATGTAATTTTTAAAACTATTTTTAACGCGAAATACACGAAAATACAAAATGCGCGAAATTTTAATAAACTTTTTACACTTGAAAATTCCCTTTCGCAATCATAACAAATATGATTTTGTTACCTATTTGAGCTATGGATATTGAGTCACAAACGACTCGCAACTGGTACAAATTTCCCCACTCTTAGTAACAACGAAGTAGAGACGCAATGCATTGCGTCTCTCCATTACGCGCCCTTATCCCTTATTGTTTTGGTTATGGCGTGACCGCGAACTTTATCTGTAACAAAAGGGGATAAGGGATAAGGGGGAGCAGTATGGCGGTTTCGTTGGTTATTAAGGGAGGTGGAAACTGATAACCAGTTGCGAATTGGTTTGAGTAATGTTGATTGGTTTTTTATGCAATGTGGAGCGATAAATTATCATAACTCGCTTTTATGCTTTGCTTTAACACGTCAACAAGAAACGATAAAAGAGCCATTTAATTTATAACAAATTATTGTATTATGAATATTCGTGAATATTGTGTTGGGGTTGCGTCTCGTGCGGTTTTGGCGGCTGGTGCGATGTCTTGTGTTGGTGGAGTGGTGAAGGATGCGTGGTTGCGGGAGTTGGCGTTATTGATTGATTTGCGTTCGGATTATCTTTTGGCGGCGAATGGCAAGGATGTTGTTTTGGCGGAGTCTGGTGGGATGTTATCGGCGGATGTTGATCGGTTGTATTTGGATCGAGGCAGGTTGCGTGGGATTATTGATTCTTTGGGTGAGATTGCGATGTTCCCGGATCCGGTTGGTGGTGTGATTGAGTCTGTTGTTCGCCCGAATGGGATGGAGGTTCAAAAGGTGCGGGTGCCGCTTGGGGTGATATTTTTCATTTATGAATCTCGTCCGAATGTCACTCCTGATGCGGCGGCGATTTGTGTGAAGAGTGGCAATGCGGTAATTTTGCGTGGTGGTAAGGAGGCGATCAATTCGAATATTGCTTTTGCTGATTTGTTGGTGGAGGCGGCTCAAAAAACGGGGTTGCCGTCGGATGCGGTGCAACTTGTTCGGACTACGGATCGGGATGTTGTTGGGGAGTTTTTGAACATGCCGGACGAGATAGCGGTGACGATTCCGCGAGGAGGGGAGGGTTTGATAAGGCGTGTGGCGGCGGAGGCGAAGATGCCGGTGATAAAACATTTTGCGGGAAATTGTCATGTATATATTGACAAGGCGGCGGATGCGGAGGTTGCGGAGGCGGTGACGATAAATTCAAAGTGCCAGCGGTTGGGGGTGTGCAATGCTGCGGAGTCGTTGGTGGTTCATGTTGATGTATCTGGTACTATTTTGCCGAAGATTCTTGTGGCGTTGGTGAGGAATGGGGTTGAGATACGTGGTTGTGAGAGGACGTGTAAAATTTTTCCGGATGCTTTGCCTGCGTCGGATGCAGATTTCAAAAAGGAGTTTCATGGGGCAATAATATCTGTCAAGATTGTTGATTCGTTGTCTGATGCGATAGATCATATAAATTTTTACAGTGACAAGCATACGGAGTCGATAATTACGACTGACTTGGCGGCGGCGCGTGAGTTTGTGTCGCGGGTGGACAGTTCGGCGGTTATGGTCAATGTCAGTACGCGGTTGAATGATGGCGGGCAATTGGGACTGGGGGCGGAGATTGGGATTAGTACGGACAAATTGCACGCGAGAGGTCCGTGTGGGATAAAGGAGTTGACGACCTACAAGTATGCCGTATATGGAAACGGACAAATAAGACAATAAAAAAATTCAAAAAAATTCACAGGAAGGTAGGGAGGAGTAGGGGAAGAATATTTTATAGGAGAGGATACAAAACAAATGAAATCTTGCTATCAACTTTTTCCGTATATTTTGTATTTTTTCGTTTGGTTTGTATCTCAAAAAAGTAACATTAAAAATTATTCTTCTATTACTTTCTCTTACCTTCTTGTGGATTTCCCTTCTTTATAGGACAAAGAAAATGGAACGATATTTGGTTACGGGTGTTGGTGGTTTTGTTGGTCAACATTTTTTGCGTTATCTTGATGTGTTGGGTGGTGGGTTTGAGGTTATTGGGGTTGATCGTTCTTTTTTGGGTTATGAGCCTTTGAGTTATTCTTTTCGGTTTGAGTCTGTTGATTTATTGGATTCTGGTGGGGTTGATGATTTGGTTTCGGGTTTTTGTCCTGATTATTTGGTTCATCTTGCGGCGGTGAGTGGTGTTGGAGAGAGTTGGGTTGATCCTCGTCGGACGGTGATGAACAATCTTGGAGTTTTGCTTAATGTGCTTGAGTCGGTGCGAGTGTATTTGGGCGAATCTTGTCGTGTTCTTGTGGTTGGTTCGTCTGAGATTTATGCGGAGTCGAGTGAGCCGCTTAGTGAGTCATCTCCGATTGCGCCAAAAAATCCGTATTCGATTGCGCGTGCTGCGCAGGAGAATCTTATCAATTTGTATGCTGACAATTTTGGTTTGGATATTGTTGGGACGCGTTCGTTTACTCATATTGGACCGTATCAGAGTGATAAGTTTGTGGTTGCTAGTTTTGTGCGGCAGCTTGTTGATGAGAAGCAAGATGGCAAAAAAATTGCGGTATTAAAAACGGGCAATATAAATATTGAGCGTGATTTTACGGATGTTCGTGATGTTGTGCGTGGTTATTATTTGTTGTTGAAGTGTGGTGTAAGAAATGAAATCTACAATATTTGCAGTGGCAATGCTATTTCGTTGAAATCGGTGATAGATGAGATTGGTTCAATATTGCAAATTCCGGTATCGATTGAGATTGATCTGAAGAGGTTGCGACCGAACGATCAACAAACCGTAATCGGCAACAACAACAAAATAAAAACAACAACCGGCTGGCAACCGGAGATCAATTTGAAAAAAACATTGCAAGACATGATCGAATGCGCAATAGACACCAATATAAATGTGCAATAGACACAATAAGGCTTTCGCCAGAAATTAACCGGCAAATTTTTTGTTTTTATCAAAAGGATCCATAGCCCAATTCTAACACTTTTGTTGCCGGTTAATTTCTGGCGAAAGCCTTACGTGTGTCATACTACGTGTACATGATTATGTGTGCATGATTACGTGTGTCTGATATTTCGTTCCAGTCCTCTACCGAGCGGTACATTCCCAACGGAATGTAATAAAGTAAAAAGCATATTAGACTTATTCCGTAACCAAAAATCAGACAATATAAGACAGGTCTATTTTTGTTGTTCAGAAAAAATATACCAGATTAAAAAAAAGACAATCAAATCAAAATTTACGTTGAACGACGATTAAATACAACAATTTAAGTTTATACTGTTTTTTGTTCTGTTTTTTGTGGCGGAATAAATTTATTTGCTGGTTCCGGAACTGTCATTGCACGTAATTTTGAAAAATCCGGCGGACGAATATCTTGTCTATTATCACTCGTTTTATTTTCTGCCGGTAGTTGTTCGGTTTTGGTTGGCGTGACAACTTTCGGGCA
>JAISQS010000117.1 GCA_031274045.1 Planctomycetaceae bacterium
AAAAGCACAAGCAAAAATCCAATCTACATCCGAATTGAAACCAAAGCAGGTCACGGCGCAGGCAAACCAATCACAAAACAGATTGAAGAAGAAACAGATGTCTGGTCTTTCATTTTAGACCAACTCAAATAACCAGACATCCAACAATCCACCCAACATCGGCACAGCCGACGCTTGCCGCGAAGCGGCATGGACTGGAACGCGGGTGTCCCGCCTCGTTATACCGTACCTCTTTTTTGAGAATACGAACCATACGAAAAATATGCGGATAAAAAAGTGATATTACTTGCGGTCGCCTTTTCAGGACGCGATGTAAAATGTCAATTCGAAACGGTCGTAAATAGATGATATACTTTTTACTCTTGAAAATTCTCATTCGCAATCGTAATAAATATGATTTTATTACCGATTTGAGCTACGGATATTGAGTCACAACCGACACGCAACAGGTACCAATTCCCCACCCTTAATAACAACGAAATTACCCCGATCATGCGCCCTTATCCCCTTATTCATAATGTTTTAATAAGGGGATAAGGGCGCGGATTGGGGGGAACTTTGTGTTACTAAGGGAGATGGAATCGGTAACCAGTTGCGGATTGGTTGAGACTCAATATTTTGGTTATACAAATTGTCACGATGACATTAAAAAAAAGGAATTATCAAGTACAAAAGGTATATATTACGTTAAAATTATAAAACCGTTCACGATTGTCTGCTCCGGATTATAGTGCAATTTTCGTGTTTGATTTGTGTTGATTTATGTTTGATTTAGTTTTTCATTTTTTTGTAGAATGCGATTAGACCGTTTGTTGAGCTGTCGTGTGAGGTGATTTTGTCGTTTGATGTGAGTTCGGGCAAAATTTGGTTTGCGAGTTGTTTACCGAGTTCAACGCCCATTTGGTCAAATGAATTTATATTCCAAATGATGCCTTGAACGAAAATTTTATGTTCGTAAAATGCGATCATCGCGCCCAACGCCGCCGGTGTCAATTGTTCGAGAAAGAACGAGTTTGTTGGTCTGTTTCCTTGAAAAGTTTTTGATGGTGCGAGTTGTTTGATTTCGTTTTCGTTTAGACCGGATTTTTTTAATTCGTCGGTGACTTCGTCGAGAGTTTTTCCTTTCATTAGTGCTTCGGTTTGAGCGATGAAATTTGACAATAGTTTTTGGTGATGGTCGTTGATTGGGTTATGTGATTTTGCCGGTGCGATGAAGTCGCATGGGATAAGTTTTGTTCCTTGATGTATTAGTTGGTAGAAGGCGTGTTGTCCGTTTGTGCCGGGTTCGCCCCAGATGATCGGACCTGTTGAGTAATCTACCGGTCTGTTTTCGCGGTCGATTCCTTTGCCGTTACTTTCCATGTCGCCTTGTTGGAAGTATGCTGCGAAGCGGTGCATGTATTGATCGTACGGCAAAATTGCGTGGCTGTCGGCATCCCAAAAATTGTTGTACCAGATCCCGAGCAAAGCCATGATGACGGGGATATTTTTTTCAAATGGTTCGTTTTGGAAATGTTCATCGGCATCGAATGCGCCTTCGAGTAGTTGTTCAAATTTATCGAATCCGATTGCGAGTATTATTGACAAACCGATGGCAGACCAGAGTGAGTATCTCCCGCCGACCCAATCCCAAAATCCGAACATATTTGCCGGATCGATTCCGAATGCTTCGACTCGTTGTCGGTTTGTTGAGATTGCGGCGAAGTGTTGTTTGATTGCGGATTCGTTGTGGGCGGTTTGTAGTAACCATGATTTGGCGGTGTTGGCGTTGGTCATGGTTTCTTGGGTTGTGAATGTTTTTGACGCAACGATAAACAGAGTGCCGGACGGATCAAGATTGCGAAGAGTTTCGGCAATATGTGTGCCGTCAATATTGGAGACGAAGTGCAGATTCAATCTTGTTTTGTAGGGTCGCAAGGCTTCTGTGACCATGACAGGACCTAGGTCGGAGCCGCCGATGCCGATGTTGACGACATCTGTAATTTTTTTGCCGGAGTAGCCGAGTCTGGTGCCGTCGATTATTTGTTGCGCAAATTCTTTCATGCGGGCAAGAACATCTTTAATCTCCGGCATGACATCTTTGCCGTCGACAAAAATACTTTTATTGGAACGATTCCGCAAAGCGGTATGTAAAACGGCGCGGTTTTCGGTGTTATTGATTTTCTCGCCTGAAAACATTGCCTCGCGCATTCCAACAACATTCATCTCGCGTGCCAAATCAAAAAGCAGACGCAATGTATCTTTTGTGATACGATTTTTTGAGTAGTCGAATAGAATTTTTTGTTTGTCGAATAGTATTGAGAATTGATCGAATCTATTTGGGTTATCGAGAAAAAGTTGTCTCAAAGAAATATTTTCGAGGGACTTCCGATGTTCGGATAAAGCCGTCCAAGCGGCGGATTGAGTAAGTTTTGACATTTAAGTTTTGGTAAGTTTGTGCTAAAAAAATATCGGCAAAAAACCGATTACGTTCATACACTATATATACTATATATACTGTATATACTGGAGTCAGGTGCAACATCAATTTTTCTGATTATTTCTGATTTTGTAGAGACGCAATGCATTGTGTCTCTACAAAATCAGAAATAATCGGAAAAAAACAAAAACCGATCTCGATGGTTTAGGCTTTCGCCAGAAATTAACTGGCAAATTTTTTTGTTTTTATCAAAAGGCTCCATTGCCCAATTCTAACACTTTTGTTGCCGGTTAATTTCCGGCGAAAGGCTTACATTGTGTTATGCACCGCCTCAACAATAACCAATACAACTTTATTGAGCCATGGTCGACTCGCCCCAACGGGGCAACTAGCAATAGCACAGGGCAACGCCCTGTGAAAATCACCCCCAATATCACTCTCGCCCTGAAAGGGCAAAAGCCAAAACGTATCAGAATTGCTAACGCCCTTTCAGGGCTTGATTGATACTTTGAACGTCGTTCGTAGGGCGTTGCCCTACGCTAATGCTTATTGCCCCGTTGGGGCGAGAAATAAAAGCGGTCAAAGCTAACATGAGGCTTGCGCCGGAAATTAACCAAAAATTTTTTTGTTTTTATCAAAAGGCTCCATAGCTCAATTCTAACACTTTTGTTGCCGGTTAATTTCCGGCGAAAGCCTAACCATTCACACTTAAATAGGCACGCAGATAACACGGATATAAAAGATTTACACAGATGGAACAATATAAACATAAAAGAATTGACAAATAAAATCATAATGGAGAAATTCGTAGAAAGGTATTTGATAATGAAAGAAAAAATCTACGAAAATCATGACAATCTGTGTTATCTGCCTGCTAAAAAAATCCGTGAACGGTTACAATTGACTTATTGACTGTGCCGAAAAAAATCCGGCATATTCATGCACTAATTGTCTTGCCGGTAAAAATTGCAAACGAAAAAACGCGAGGTGATTTTTGGGATTGCTTGTGATTCTGCATTTGTCAATATTCGCGGGTTTACCTACGGCGGCGTTCAATTTATATTTGTTGTCGCTTTGCGTTTTGCAATCAAAGAATTTTATAGTACGTTGCATATAACACTACAACTCGCGGCACAAAAAAACAGACAATACAACAGTAAGACTTGTAACTAAAACACAAAACACGTACAATTCCGCAAGATTTGATGATGGTGTCTTTGGTTTTGTGTTGATTTGATTTTGTTTTGTTGAATGAAATATTAACGTTTATATTTTTCTATCTAAACTTATGTCTTTAAACTTAGTTCTTTCGCCTCCGAGTTCGCAAAGTATCGCCAAGCGTGCATTGATATGTGCGTCTGTTGCAGAGGGTACAACTCTTCTTGAGGGTTCGTTTCTTTCGCAGGATTTGCAAGTGATGGTAGATTCTTTGCGGCGTATTGGTCTTCATATTCGTCAGGATTCAAAACATGGAAAGATAGAGATTGAGGGTCAAGGTGGTTTTTTCCCTGTTGATGAGGAGTATATTGATGTTGAGAGTAGTGTTTTGACAGCCAATTTTTTGACGGCAATTCTTGCGTTTTCTCGCGGTATATATCGGATTAACGGCGACAAACGCGTCCAACAATACCCGATGGGTGATTTGATATTTGCGTTGAATCAACTCGGTGCGGATGTATGTAGTGAGAGTGCGTATGATACTTTGCCGTTATTGATAGAGGGGATAGTTGGTCGCAATGGCATCAGTCCTTCTTGCAAGCGTTATGGGATTAAATCGGAGATGCACAATACGGTCTGTCGTTATGCTGCGTTGACGGGGACGGTGACTTATCAATATGCGAGTGCGGTTCTGCTTGCGTCTCCGCTTGCCGCGAAGGATTCGCAGGTTGAGTTACATTTTGTGAATCAACTTTGTTGCAATCCGTACATAACGATGACGCTTGATGTCATGCGTGAATTTGGAATTGATGTACCGGTCAAGATGCGTAGTGATGAGACGTTGTTGTTTTCTAAGGGGACAACGTATGTCATTCCTCACGGCGTAAAATACCAACCTCATACGTTTCGTATTGAGCCTGATGCGGTGTTGGCAAATTTTGCGTTTGCGGCTGCTGCGATTGCCGGCGGCAGTGTAACTGTGCGTGATTTGAGTGACAGGAGTATTCAAAAAGAGCTTGAGTTTGCGTATTGTTTGCAAAGAATGGGTTGTAGGATTGAGTATGTTGATCAATCGATTCGGGTGACACGTTCTGATCGCGGGTTGCTTCGTGGTATATCTGTTGACATGTACGATATGGCGGATTCAATTCAAACGTTTGCCGTCTGCTCTCTTTTTGCAACTTCGCCGTCGCGGGTCACCAACATCGGACATATACGTCAAATTGAGCCGGGTCGGATAGAGAAGCTCTGTGCGGAGTTGAGAAAATTCGGGGCGATTGTGAACGAGTTTGATGATGGATTCTTGATTGTTCCGCCTGATGAAGTCACGGCGGCAACAATTGAGGCGGATGGTGATCCGCGTCTTGCGATGGCGTTGGGTTTAGTTGGTTTGAAGGTGGATGGGGTTAAGATTGACAGTGCGGATTGTGTGACGCGTTCGTGGTCAAATTTTTTCACTGAGATTGGATTGGACTATTAGAAAAAAATAAGCTATAATGCTTGACTATTGACTGCCGATAATTTGGCAGCCGGAATTTCAAATTGCCACACCACTCACACTCATTAGGTAATAGGTAGAAAAATGTCAGGACTTTCAATCAGTTCAATTTCAGGTAACTTGCAAGCAACGCAACAATTACAGCGCGTTCAAGCTTCTCTTGCGGATACTTTGACCCAGCTTTCAACAGGCTCGCGAATCAATTCCGCTAAAGATGATCCGGCGGGGTTGATTGCGCAAGAGATGTTGCGTGCTGAAATCTCCGCATCGAACGCGGCGGTCAAAAATACCAACATGGCTAACATGATGCTTAAAGTTGCGGAGAGTGGTCTTGGTCAAATAAGCTCTCTGTTAAATGAGGCGAAGGGGCTTGCCGTCGAGTCTGCGAACAATGCCGCGATGAACTCTGAAATGCTCGAAGCAAATCAAACGCAGCTGAACCAAATTTTGAACTCGATAAATCGGATTGCGGGGGCGACGAATTGGTTGGGTACGCCGTTGCTTGATGGTTCTTTGTCCGCGCAAAGTGAGGGCGGCGGAGCGGCGTTCCAATTAGGTACGCAAGTCGTCTCAAGTCAACAATTCACGCAGCCGATAGACAGCGTTTTGGTGAATAGTGTTGGCAATGGAACCGGACGTTTGAGCGATTTGTTGAGTGGCGGAGTTGCGGAGTTAGCTTCCAATCCTGCTCTTGCGTCGAGTATTATAGACTCTGCCATTTTGCAAATCGCAACACAAAGAGGCGAGCTGGGAACCACACAAAAATATACGCTTGACCATAATATTGCGAGTCTTGAGGATTCGTTAGTTCAGTTAACGGGTGGTTTATCTTTGATAAGTGATGCGGATTTTGCGGTTACATCGTCGATGCTTGCAAGAGATCAAATTTTGCTCGGCACTGCGATACAAGCACTAGGCATAATAAACCAAAATTCACAATACGCGGCATCACTAATCAGCTCTTGAATGCGGTCTCATGAACATTGACTCTTGACACTGATTCCTGAACATTAGCTCTGGAATCTCGAATCTCGACTCATGAATACGTGTAACGTTTAACATGCGATTAGAGTGAGAGTGAGTCGGTGGAGTCTCGTGTACCGATAATAAATTCGTTTTCATTCTATAATTTTCAACAGATAATAAACAGATGGCAACACAAGACAGAACGCCATACCAAGAAAAAATAATCAAGCGGTATTACGAAAACCGCAAGGACATAATGTCTCAAAAGCTGGAGGATTTGGTGAGTGATTTGTATCTTTCCGAAGGCAAAAAGCGGAAACAGATTTGGAAGCGTGTTTCGGTTGCGCTTTCTAATCTTGGGGTTTCGCAGGTTCAGATAGATTATCTTGTGTCGTCGGACAATCCGGCTGGTTTGGTGCGTTATATTGAGAAACGCCGGTAATCCCGCATCGTCATGCCACACAAATTTTTTTGAGATACGGAACAGACGAAGAATACGGAATAAACGAAATGTAATTTCGTAATATATCAGCGAAATATTTTTTCTGGAAAACTGCAATTGTAGTAAATAATTTTCCTGACTATTTCGGATTTTATGTTACTGATCGCCCTGAAAGGGCAACATATCCTAGCCCGCCGCAACGCGGCGGGTTACGTTTTTCCAATATCCATCGCCCTGAAAGGGCAACATATTCTAGCCCACCGCAACGCGGTGGGGTACGATGCGGTGGGTTACGATTCAATATCAATAAACCATCACGATCCGATATTGCCCTTTCAGGGCGTTGGATATTAAAAATTC
>JAISQS010000178.1 GCA_031274045.1 Planctomycetaceae bacterium
CTGATTATTTCGGATTTTGTGGGGGTGTTACATTGTGTCTTTCATCGCAGTATCAACGCCCTGAAAGGGCAAAATATCATAGCGTAGGGCAACGCCCTACGAAAGAGATTCACGAATACAACTCGGGGCAACGCCCCAATAATATCAACAATAACGGAAGTTTTTAGTAGTGAGTTTTCTGTAAGGATTATATTAAAACTGAAAACTAAAAACTTCCGCTTGGTCTGATATTGTTACCCCGTTGGGGCGAAGGTTATTTATAATCAATTATCGTAGGGCGTTGCCCTACGCTATGATATTTTGCCCTTTCAGGGCGTTAATGCAGCGTATTGATACGGTGTATCGATAAAGGGAAAAGTAGAGACGCAGTAACTTGCGCCTCTATAAATCATGGTGATTGCAATTGAAAAGGGAATTTTCAAGTGCAAAAAGTATATATCAAAAATAATGGAACTTTTATTCTGAATACAAAGCCTAATCTTCCATTACATTCCCTTACCTTCTTGTGAGTTATTTATTATTAAAGATAACACGAACAATGAGCAACTTTGTGATTAGGTTGTTTATGGTTGAGTATTGTGTAATTCATTTTTTTGAGGTTGTTTGTTATGGAGTTGCGTAGTGTATTATTTTTTGTTGGAATAGTGGTGAGTCTTGTTGTAGTTGTTGGTTGTGGTGATGTTTTTGGTGATGATGCGGTTCGGGGCGACGGGTTGAAAACGGTTTGGAGTAAGGAAGTTGTGCCGGAGCGGGTTCATTCTGATTATCCGCGTCCTACATTGGTTCGGCGTGATTGGTTAAACTTGAATGGTTATTGGGACTGGAAACGCGGCGAAGTTCCGGTGATGCCTGTTGCCGGACGAGCAACGATTATTTCTACCGCAAAAAATCCTTCATCTAATACGCCTGATTCGCCGCCGTCAGGTTCGTTGCTTGAAAATTTTCAGATTGACCAATCTTTGAACAAGTCTCTTACGCCTGAAAAAAATTTACCGGAAAAAAATTCATCTGATAAAAATTTACCTGAAAAAATTTCTCCTGATAAAAATTTACCGGACAAGAAAACCAATGTTGCCGGTGAACAATTTACGGGGCAAGTTCTTGTACCTTTTCCGATAGAGTCATCTTTATCCGGTGTTGGCAAATCGTTTGATCGTGTTGTTTATCGGCGTTATTTTAAGGTGCCTCAAGCTTGGGGTGCGGATCGCCGGATATTGCTTCATTTTGGTGCGGTGGATTGGGAATCGGTGGTTTATCTCAATGGTCAAATGGTTGGTAGGCATCAAGGCGGTTTTGATTCGTTTTCTTTTGATGTTACAAATTATCTCAAAATATCTCGTGATGATGTGAATGAGCTTTTGGTTTATGTTTATGATCCGGCTAATCTTGGTCATCAGCCTCGCGGCAAGCAGTCGGTTAATCCGTCTGGTATTTTGTATACATCTGTAAGTGGTATTTGGCAAACGGTTTGGCTTGAGCCGGTGTCGAAGAGTTATGTTAAGCATTTGAATTTTTCGACGGATATTGACAATGGCGTGTTGACGATTCGTCCGGTGATAGAGAATCCGGCGGCGGAATTATCGTTGCGCTTTGAGGCGTATGATGGTGATGATTTGGTTGTTGAGGCGTTTGGCGGGGTTGATGGTCGGACGATGTTGAAGTTTCCGGCGGACAAGTTGAAGTTGTGGCATCCTGATTCACCTTTTTTGTATCAGGTGCGTGTGCAATTATTTGATCGGACGGAGTTAGTTGATCAGGTGGTTTGTTATGTCGCGTTTAGAAAAATTGACATGGCAAAAAATGCACAAGGCAGAATGCGTATTAGGTTGAATAAAAAATTTCTTTTTTTGATGGGAGTGATTGATCAAGGTTATTGGCCCGATGGTCTTTATACGCCGCCTTGCGATAATGCAATTAAATCCGACATAATGACGGCGAAGTCGCTGGGGTTTAACATGATTCGCAAGCATGTCAAAGTTGAGTCAGAGCGATGGTATTACTGGTGTGATCGCGTAGGAATGTTAGTTTGGCAAGACATGCCGAGCGGAGATAACAGAACAGATGAGTCAAAAAAAATCTTCCGACAAGAACTACAACAAATGATACAAGGAAACTCAAATCATCCGTCAATTATTATTTGGTCATTGTTCAATGAAGGTTGGGGACAACATCGAACGGCGGAGTATGTCAGGTTTTGCAGACAGTTGGATGGGAGCCGATTGATCAATGCCGCAAGCGGTTGGAATGATGTAGGTGTAGGTGATTTGAATGACAATCATAAGTTTCCGGGTCCGGAGTTGCCTGAGATGGATGCGGTGCGTTGCGGTGTTATTGGTTCGTTTGGCGGAGTAACGCTCGTGTCGGCAAAAGAGCATCTTTGGACAACAGAAACGTGGGGTTATAGTCATGCGAAAGATTCCGAAACGTTGTTGACAAAGTACAGACGGATGCATGATGATTTGAAAAAGATGATCGAAAGCGGACTATCAGCAGCAGTCTTTCACCAACTTACAGACATCGAATCAGAATGCAACGGAATCATTACATACGATAGGGCATTGCTAAAAATGCCCGCCAACGAAATCAAAAAAATAAACATAAACACCATAAAATACGGCAGCGCAGAATAAACACAAGACACGTAAGAACAAAGCCCCATTACACCACACAAGTTTCGTTAGCAACGTGGGCTTGCCCCTCGTTGTACCACATAAGTTCGCCGCTTCGCGGCAAGGAAAAAATTTCCGCGAAGCGGAAGCGGACTGGAACGCGGGCGTCCCGCCCGCCTCTGTGTGTAATAGCACCAAAAAAGTTTGAACGGAACGCCAAGACGGATTGGAAACGTAAGGTGGGCAACCGACTGCCAGGCTTTCTTGGTGAATAGCGTCGGCGCAAGCCGACAATTGGATCGCCAAAACGCACCGGCAAAACCAACACGCCCTACGTTTTGGGCGTTTTGGTTTTGCCGACGTGGTTTGGCGATCCACTGTTTTCGGCTTGCTCCGCTCGCCGAAAACACAACCGCCCGGCGGTCGGTTGCCCACCTTACGTTTACCAACACGTTTTGGCGTTCCGTTCTTTGACTTATGCGATTAGGCAATGATGTATTTCTCGGCTGGCGTTCCCGATTCTAACGACTCAATC
>JAISQS010000188.1 GCA_031274045.1 Planctomycetaceae bacterium
GCGGCGTTGATTCAAATTTTTTGAGCAAGGTTTGCGGTTTGGAGTTAAGTTGACGGGGCGTGGCGCAGCCTGGCTAGCGCGCCTGCTTTGGGAGCAGGAAGTCGGAGGTTCAAATCCTCTCGCCCCGATTGCGTTTGACAATAATGTTACTAGTGACAGTTAAGTTAAATTTTGTCCGTAAGTTAAATTTTGTCCGAATTAACCATTAAGTTAAAAATTAAGAGTAGGTTTGCAATGCAAAAAAATATTCATCCAAAGTATGTTGAAGCCCAAGTAACTTGCGGCTGCGGCAACAAATTCAAAACCCGCGCCACAAAGCCGGAGTTGAAAGTAGATATCTGCAACGTGTGTCACCCGTTCTACACAGGTAAATTAAAATTCGTCGATACGGCAGGACGTATCGAAAAATTCAAAACAAAATTCAGCAACACCCCATACAAAACAAAAAAGAAAAAAGAAGAAGAGTAATTCGGTGTTGCGGATTTTTTTGAGATACGAAATAAGCGAAAAGTCCTGATAGCAGGATTTCATGACTCTCTTGTTTTTTAACGCGGAAACACGGAAAGCGCGGAATACGAACTTCCGCCTTTTCCCTTACTTTCCTGTGAAAAGTTCTCTAAATTGTGCAAGAACAATTTAGAGAACTTGGTGCTACGTTATCTTTGCCAACCCATGAAGAACGCGAAAATCTGTTTTTGGTCTTGTGGGTCGCTATTGATTGGGAATCCGAAGTTGAGTGCAATTGGTGCAGGTCCCATCATTGGGATAGTTAGGTATAGTCCAAATCCTACTGATACACGGTATTCGCTTTCCCATTTTCGCATTGATTTTTCTACCGTTCCTGTGTCAACGAAAATTGATCCCAATACCATATCGTCTGCTGTGATTGGGAAGATAACTTCTGCCGAGTTGTAGAATGCGACGCAACCGCCGTCGATCACGTTGCCATAACGCGGCGACACTCCGCGATATTCGAATCCGCGCAAATTTGTATAGCCGCCTCCAAAATACCGCTCGTAAATCGGTGTCCCCGACTCCGTAATATCAAGACTACTCCGAAGCCCAAGAACCCAACGCCCGCTGCGATCCGGACGCTCATGCAACATAAAATATTTACGAACATCAATATTGCCGCGAACAAAATTATAATCACCAAAAACTTGCTCAACACCAAACGCAATCAAATGACCTTGTGTCGGTCGATATTCGCTGTCGCGTGTGTTGTATCGGGCGTTGATGCCAACACCGTACATTGGATGCCGCCCCGTCGCATAATAAATTGACGGCGTGGGCAACCCATGATAAATGTGTACATTTTGAGCACTCAACGAAAGAGATGTCAAAAAATCCGGTGTCCAAAGTTTGCCAAAAGAGACAGCACCGCCCGTTCGCGTTTCGTACCACTCATCGTAAAAACGTTGATAATAATAGCCGTTCAAACCAAACGAATAGTCAAGATTAAATAAATACGGAGTCTCCCAACTCGCCGAATATCGACTCACATCTGTTCCCGGCATTGCTTCTATCCGAAACCGTTGTCCTTTGCCGCGAAAAGCATTCTTCCAGTCGTTGATACGCAATCCTTTTGGAAAATTTAATATGTCAAAATTCTGCTCCTCTATCATAAACCGCCCCATCAATCCCGAATCAGAACTAACCGCAACACTCATCATTATCATTCCGGTACGTGTCTCTTGAACTTTAATGTGCATGTCAGATTCATACATCTTGTCGCGGTAAGCATCATTGGGATTAACCCCATAAGGCGAACGCGAAATCGCAGCATCCGCCGAAGTTGAACTACCATTATTCCCAAGATAAATATCACCAACAGACGAATAACCACCACCCGGCGACAACAACTCATACATAACTCCAAAACCATCATCACCAACTCCAACTCCAACACCATCATCACCAACTCCAAAAATCAAATCGTCGAAAGAAGAATCGTAAGTTTGTTCTGATTTCTGAAATTGCGGCGGCAATGAAGGAGTTGTATTTGGGGTTGATCTTGATGGAGTTGAGGTCGGAGTTGAAGTTATTTGGATTGGTGTTCGGCGTGGTGTTAATGTATTTTTTGCGGGATTTAGTTGGGGTGTTTTTTGTGGGATATTTGTTGGATTATATTGACCTCGATATTCGAATTCGTCTGTATTTATTTTGTGCAAATTTTTGTTGCCGGATTTATCAAATTTATCCAATGATAATTCAAGCGGGACAATTTTGGATTGTGTTGGTTGGTATTGTGATTGTAGTTTATTGTTTTGGTGGTTGTTGTTTTGTGGTAGTTGGTATGGTTGTTGTGGTGGTGTTTTGATGGGGAATGAGTTTTGTAGCCGTTGCAATGGTTCTGTTTGTCTTTTTGAGTTTAGTAGATTTTTTAGGTTACGGTTTTGTCCTCTGATGATTGGACCGTCTGCGACGAGTTCTTCTGGTAGTTGTTCTGGTTCTTCTTCTAGGTTTTCGGGTACGGAGAATGTGATTTCGGGCATTTGACCTTGCATTGGGTTTGCGTTGAACAGACCTGAAGCCATGATTCTTCGTTTGCTTGATTCGATTTCTTTTGTGTTTAGGACTTCGCCCGGGTGTACGGAGAGTCTGTTTAGTACGGTGTACCATTTTGAGTATGGGTCTGCGCCTTCGTTGCCGATTATTTCAACTTGTACACCTCTTAGATAGCATTTCGGACCTTCCTTGACGTTTATGACAATATCAACAATATCATTATCAATTCTCGGATCAGGTTCGATGCTTGCAAAAACGTATCCGATTTCGCCGTACTTCTCTCGTATTTTTGCGATGTCAACTTCGAGCATATCTTGGTTGAAGTATTGTTCGCGAGTCAGCCGCATGGCTTTGCGTAATTCTTCCTCTTCGTATGAGCGTTGACCGATGAACTTTACGTTCCGTACTTTGCATCGAGGACCTTCGTCAATAATAAACTTTACTTTGACCCAACGTCTGCTTTTGCCCAGACCTGTGTATCCGTTTTCCGTTTCGATAAATTCGCGGTCAACTTTGGCGTAGAAAAAGCCGAGTTTGCGATAGTAGTTGATCAAAAGTTCAACATCCTCATCAATTTTTTTCCGTGTAAATTCGCCGCCGAAATTCCACAAGATACCTCGCTTAGTTTGGAGCAATGTTTTCAAGTGAGCGCCGCTAACGGTTTTGCTTCCTTCGACGGAGACATCTAATACTTTTTGTTGGGTGCCTTCGCTGATGTTGAAAACGACACCGCGATCGCCGATTTTATCACCGCTTAATATTTCGATGAAGACGTTGTGGTATCCTCCTTCGCGGTAGAAATTTTCGAGGCGTTCTTTTGCTTGGTAGACGGCGATGGGATCCATTTCGCCGTCGGCTTTGATGTCGATTTCTTCGAGCAATGCTTTCCGCGTATGGGCGTGGTTGCCGACAAAACGAATGTAGTGAATTCGCGGACGCTCAATAAATAAAAACGTCACGACATAGCCCGCCTGAATTTTTTCCACCTTCATTATCACATCAACATACAAACCGGTGTGCATCAATGCTCGTTTGTCCTCTTCAAGAGTAGCGGTATTGAATGGACGATTTTTTCTGGTTTTGATAATTTTCAAAATATCGTTTGCGCTACTTTTCAGGTTGCCGGTAATTCGGACATCGACAACGTTATCCGAATCGGTGTTGGATTTATTTGGGGTGGTGGTTGTGTTGTTGGGTGTGGTGGAAGTGTTGGGAGTGGTGTTGTCAAAGGTTGTGGTGGTGTTTGGGATGTATTGAGCGGAGACGGACTGCGCCGACAAGGACAGTAGCCCAAAAAACAATAAACTAACAATAATTATCATCTCAAAAATTCCTGCCGCCGGAAAAAAAGACAAGCATTTAACGTTACAAAATAACAATAGATTTTTTATGTAAGTTTTCATGGATTTATTTGTGGAGTATTGACGGATTTTATCTTGTGTTTGTGGTTATTTGTTGGGCGATGCCCTATGAAAGATTTGATTTGACGTAAAATTATTTTTCGGGTTCAGGCGAACATTATTTAACATTTCATCCTGAATAATGGCGAACAATAACAATTTTGCCAAAAGAACGCAAGACCAATATTTCGTCTATCTCATGTTGAATAATATTTTGTCAACTGATTAGGCTTGTAGTCTGAAAAAAGTTCCACTTATCTGTCCTGAAAGTGTCAGATATCATAGCATTGCAAGCCGTAGGTTTGCGTCGCTTGGTAGAAAATGATGTTCTCACTTCTTGTAATTATGAATGCGGAATTCGGAATTCGGAGCAGTATCTTTAATTCCGAATTCGGAATTCCTCACTCATAATTACTCCGACACGTCTTGGCGTTCCTTCCAAACTCGTTCGGTTTCCTAATGCACAGAGGCGGGCGGGACACCTTGTTATACCACACATCTTTTAAGATGTTTTTCTTCTTGAGAATACGAAACAAACAAAATATACGAAACATAACGAAATAAATTTTTAACGCGAAACACGCTAAAAAACGAAATTCGCGAAAGTGATTTTAAAAGTGTTTATTTTTAGTGTTTATTAAATTTTCGTGCATTTTGTATTTTCGTGTATTTCGCGTTAAAAATAGTTTTTAAAAATTAATTTTCGTTTATTTCATATTTTTCGTATGGTTCGTATTCTCAAAAAAGATGTGCGGTATAACGAGGCGGGACACCCGCGTTCTAATCCGATTGCCGCTTTGCGGCAATTGTTACCGCTGCGCGGTAATTTGGGATCGCGCGCTTGATGTTTTTAGAATTTCCATTGGATTCCGGTTTGGACTGTGTTTATGGCTTTGCCTTTGCCATCTACGAAAATTTCGCCGACGTAATTGGCATACACACTGCATTGACGGAATCCGCCAAGAGAATAACTTGCACCAACATTAAAAGTGAAAACAGAATTGCCATAACGACTCGTTCTCAATGAAGTCGAAACAGGACCTTGAGCAACAGTTGCACTTGCGTAATCATCTAATAATTGTTGCGAGTACGCCGCACCCGCGCCAAAATATAATTGACCAAAATACCATTGAACATCACCGCCAATACGCAAGAATAATTGATTGAGCGCAAGATTATTGTAACGAAAACCCTCACTCCCCTCGTCCGCCGCTCCCACCCAGTTCTTCAAATAATCCAACGCCGCATACGGACGCAACGACGAATTATAAGAAGTCTGAAACCGACGACCGAACTCAACATTCAACTCCAACGTGTCACCATCCGCCGACACCTCAAACTCACGCGATAACGCCCAATCATACCGCAACACACGATGCCATTGATGACCATAACCAAACGTACCACGAATGTCATAACCAAACGGCAACAACCTCGCACCATACACCCCAAAATAAAAATCATCCGAATCCACCCTGTCCAACAAAACAGAACCGCCAACCTGCTCATAACCAAACATAAAACCAAAAACACGCCCATTACCCGAAATAAAATCCACCCCAATCTGAAGCCCATTCGATACCACATCAATTGATTCACCATTGTAAGAAGCATACGAACTCTCCAACCCCGACTTGCGACCAACATAATTTACCCACGCATTATTGCCAAACAAAAACGGCTCAACACACGTCGCACCATCCGCGTAAATTTGACCTGTCTGCCCCGCACCCGCAGGAATCTGATTGTTCGGCGGCAACATAACCAAACCGCCATTCGGCAACGCGGTGTGACTTTGACCGCGATATTTTGTCCGCGATTTATCACCGGTAAAGTAACCGTCGAACGCGGCATTATTAGGATAGAGCAATTGATTTATGCGGCTGCTTGTTGCTCTGTTGATTGTGTTCCATTTGTGCAAGTATGCTGTTGACGCAAATATATCCGACAAATTCGCCGTCTCAAGAACACGCGCAAATTTAATTTGTCCATCAACCAAATCAACATCAATTATCGTACTACCCAACCGCAATGCCCGCGCCGCACCGGTAATATCACCATCCGCAAACCGCACTCCAGTCATCAACTTCGCCATGTCAACATTCGATAAATCAAGCTCCCAAACAGCACCGTCATCAAACAAAACCGAACCCGCCCCGCCGCTGTTATCAAGATTCGCCACCGCTCTAAAACTCGACTCGCCATCACTCGTAAATCCGCTTCGCAATACACCGGCTTTGATATAGTAATTCGATGCGAGATGTTGAGTGTTACCGGACAAAGACAGAATCCCGCCGCCGGTCTTCGTTACATTGCCAACAACATAATGTCCGTCAAAATCCTCAATCATACTGCCGACAGCAGCATTAAACGTAACATTCGCATCCGCAAAAATCGAGTTCCCATAAGCCCCATTCGCCACTCCCGAACTCGCAAGATTACCCTCAAACAACACATCACCAAATCCACCCCCAGACACAATCTCAATATTTTTCGTCGTATAAATTGCACCGCCGCGAGCATTGCCGCTGCTTGCTACTGCTTTGTTATCTTTAAATTCGCCGCCTTGAATCAGCGAGTATCCAGCCGATTCGTAGTTCGCGGCAATATTGTTATCATCCGCCGCTTTGGTAATCGCTATCGCCCCCCCCGCCGCGTTTTCACCATTGGCGACATTGCCCGTAAAATCCGTCCGCGCCGTCTCAATACGCTGATTTGAAAAAATCGCGCCGCCTTGACCGAGTGCTTTTGCGTTTACTGTATTATTTGAGAAAGTAGAGTTGTTAAATTTTGTTACCTGACTTTTAATGTTATTAACGTCGGCGGTAGACAACGGCATACTACCTACATAATTACTGTCAATTGCAACAGCTCCTCCGCCAGCATTGCCGTTTGCCGAATTTGCAAAATTACCCGAAAAAATATCATACTCAAAAATACCATCAACATCACCAACAAACGCAACCGCACCGCCCAAAGCCTTTCCGGTTCCATTATTCGTTGCGCTATTTCCGTTGAATGTTGTGGTGTTGATTGTGATGGTTGATTTTGGTACGAGGAGGGTTGAGTTGTTGTCGCCTGCGTATTGTTGTTCGGCAAGAATTGCGCCGCCGTAGGCATTACCATTTCCGCCGTTCAACATCGTTGAAGAGTTGTTTGCAAAATCCATTGCCGACAACGTTGACATAGTTGCGGGCGTGCTGCCGCTGCCTAAACCAAAAAGATAAATACCGCCGCCTCCAACATGACCGTATATATTTGCCGAAACGGAGTTTCCGCTGACGGTTCCTTTGTTGTATTTTACAGTGTTGTAATCTACGATTGCCAGACCGCCGCCTGTTACTGTCTTATATTGTCTGTTGCTTGGAATGTAAAACGTATCTTTCAAAACCAGCGAATTATTTTTGAAATCGCTATCACTCAAAGTAACAATTTCACCATAATTTGTCAGCGTACTAGAAATGCCGCCGCCCACGTAGATTCCGCCGCCGCTTATATCAAAATCGACATCTTGCGTGATCGTTATATCTATACTGTTCTCCGACAAAGTTACTTTATCAAACGTTACTTTTTTTGATGTATTCGCGAATGCGGTATTCAGTTCGTTTGCTAGGTTGATTGCGCCTCCGTTGCGGGCAGTAACGCCTTGCGGGTCTGTTGCGGAGAAGTTGAAAGATGACAAATTCAGGTTACGGATGTTTATCAAGTTTGGATAATGATCAAGATTCAGCAGACGACCTCCGGTTGTGGAAGGTTGCCAGATGGTCGTTACGCTAGGTTTACCTGAAATGGTAAAACTTGCAAACGTGTTGCCGTCAATATTCCACATCGTGTCAACCGTGCCGGAAGCAGAAGTATTATCAAACGTGAGATCGATTACAACATTGCCAACAGAACTATTGATCGACGCAACACGACCGGCAACATCCTCAACACTAGAATAAGTCTCCGCAAACGAATTGATCGCCGATATAAAAAGCAAAAAACAGATCACAGCAATCTGCCGAACACGAAACCAAAATTTATGTTTTGTATCTGTTCTCATCTGTTTTTATTTGCTCGCATTTGAGATTTTATTTGCGTTCGTTAATCGCACGCATTGTGTCAACAAAATCTATTCTGCTCCCGTTATCTTCCGTATTTTTAACCTGCTTGTACGTTAAATTTCGTTTACGCTCGCGGGATTAGCTGTGGCGATATCCGATCTTATATTTGCCGCTTTGATGCTCTGGAATCAACGAGTTTTGGAGTACGTTGCGAAAATTTAACTTTTGCCAAAACCGCAAACATAAACAGACTCCGGCACGAATAAAATCTAACCGTTTTGTTCTTTTCGACAAAAAATTTAGCCAAACTAAACAATACAGAATAAAATCCCAATATCGCGATTAGTCAAAAACAGATACAAGTTTCTTTTGAACGAATAACAACGTTAATGTCAATTATGCAGGTTTTAAGCGGAATAACAAAGAAAACAGCCGCTACGCGGCAAGAGAAAAAAATTTCCGCGAAGCGGAAACGGACTGGAACGTTTTGGCAAATGTTCTCCAAACTGTCTTGGCGTTCCTTCCAAACTCGTTCGGTTTCCTAATGCACTTAGTGCGGGCGGGGTGCCCGCGTTCCAGTCCGTTTGAACGGGACACCAAAATGGGTTGGCAAATGTTCTCCAAACTGTCTTGGCGTTCCTTCCAAACTCGTTCGGTTTCCTAATGCACTTAGTGCGGGCGGGGCGCCCGCGTTCCAGTCCGTTTGAACTGAACGCCAAGACGTTTTGGCAAATGTTCTCCAACCCGTCTTGGCGTTCCTTCCAAACTCGTTCGGTTTCCTAATGCACTTAGGCGGGCGGGACGCCCGCGTTCCAGTCCTTCGCCGCTTTGCGGCTGGTTTAACAATTGCGGCTTTATTTGTGGATGAGTATTACGATTGGAGTGATGAGATTTAACACCATGATAATCGGAATAAAATATTTTTCCGGCACAACCATAAAAACCCGACGACCAACCAATACACCCACCAACAATCCGGGCAACAGAATAAAATCAAGAAGAATCGTATCCAACGTAATCATGTTCAGATTTGGAATAATCCCGCCAATCAACGGCAATTTTGTTACATTGATAATGAAGAAGAAAACAGCCCATGTCCCCATGAAATCTTTTTTGTTCATATTTTGTGCGGCGAGATAGACGCTCATCACGGGTCCGGCGGCGTTGCCCGCTTGAGTTGCGAATCCTGCCAACAAGCCCATTATCCACGCGAATATTTTCGACTTCGGCACCATCGTCAATCGAAACAACTTCCGAACTATCTCAAACGAAACCAACACAACCACAAGAACAGATAAAAAAATCTTAAAATTGTGATCATTGACCCAATATAAAAAAATTGTCCCGCCAATAAGCCCAATAAAAACCGACGGCAACATAAACCGTATACGCTTCCAATCCGCACCACGCCAATAATACCAAACAGCAAAAGAATCAGCTATCACAAGAAGCGGCAAAACCGCCCCCGAAGACAACTTCTCCGCCCCCTCAAACGCAGATAACATCACAATCACCCCAAGTATTCCCAAACCCGGAACACCCGTCTTAGACATCCCAAAAAACGCAGCTGCAATAAGACCCGTTACAATCACAGATAAAGATAAAATCATAAGTTAATTTTGAAGTAGTAAATGAATGGAAAAAATTTTTCCGATCATTTCGGAGGCTCTTTTATCGTTTCTTGTTGACGTGTTAAAGCAAAACATAAAAGCGAGTTACAATAAATTATCGCTCCGCATTGCATAAAAAACCAATCAACATTACGCAAACCAATTCGCAACTGGTTATCAGTTTCCCCCTCCCTTAATAACCAACGAAACCGCCATACCACTCCCCCTTATCCCTTATCCCCTTATTTGTTACGGATAAAGTTCGCGGTCACGCCACAACCCAAACAATAAGGGATAAGGGCGCGTAATG
>JAISQS010000226.1 GCA_031274045.1 Planctomycetaceae bacterium
TAAAAATTCACGATTCCCACCGCGTTGCGGTGGGCTGGATTATATTGCCCCGTTGGGGCGTTGGGAATTTTATTGTAATCAGGTTGATTTAATGCAGATATTTCACTGATGTATTACAAATATTCAACCTTATTACCTTATTTTAACTGTGTAACCTAATGAGGTAATAAGGTTGAAATTTTTATTGTCAATGGCTACTAAGGTTGTTTTGTTTAAGAAAAATCAGGTAAAAATAAGGTTGAGTTAAAGCCGGATATTTTGCTGATATACTACTATATTTTTATATTGACGCGCTAACACAAATAATACACCCCCAAAAAAAATTCCACTCCTCCGTGTCCTTCGTGCCTTTATGCACAACATTTTTATACCCGCTTAAAACATAACAATTATGAATGTCAGACGTATATTTGTCAGATTGTTTTATTGTTTTTTGCAAATAATTTTTGTGCTGAATTTGGTTGTTGCTCAGGATGTTGTCAATGAGGTTGGCAGTTCGGGTCAATTGCCGTTGCTTTATCTTGGTGTTGATTCTTCGCAATCTGATTCGTTTTTTGCGAATATTTTTCGTAACAAAAAATCCGATGCAGCGGTGTTGCCGGTTTATTTTGGCGGGGATTCCGGTTGTCGTTCGAATTTGGATGCGGGTTTTGATTATTTTGATGAGAAAAGTTTGCGTGTTTGGGTGAGTAGTTTTTTTAATTGGACGGGGCTGAAGAGTGCTGATTCGAACAATATAATTCCGGTTGGAACGTATCGTTTTGATTCGTATGGATTCGCGGTTGGGGTTGATCGGACTTGGGACAGGAGTTTTTTGACGGGGGTTATGGTTGGTTGGAACCGAACGCGGGCAGATCCGCCTCGCGGGGCGAGTGAGAATCTTTCCGCAACATACGCGCTTTTATATTTTCGCAAAACATTTCAACGCATTTACGCAGATATTGAAGGCGGTATCGGGTACGGAGACGGCACGGAAAAAAATCAATTAACCCAATCCGCCAACAACTCATTCCAATGGAATTTAAGATACGAAATGGGGACGTGGTGGGATGAAGGTTTGATGAAAGTTGAGCCGTTCGGAGTGTTGCAATATGCTTCTTTGGATGAGTCAAAACGGAAACGTGAACAAGGCACCGCAATCGCCGGTCTACGTTTCTCATGGAAATCAACTGGTCTTTTTGCCGTATCAACTCCGCGATTTTACGGAGGATTTATAAGGGAATTATGTGATACGGATGTTACTGGTATTGGTGTATTTACGGACTCGCCGATGTTGTTTATTGTTGATGGTAGAAACATGCCCAAAGGGAGATTTTTCGGCGGATGCGGCGTAACCGCGACAATGGGTTCATCGCTCGAAATATACTTCCGATACACCGCCGAAGCCGCGTCAAAATATAATTCACACTCGTTATTAGTAGGAATGAATTGGATTTTTTGAACAATAAATCCGCAAACAAAAAAATGAAACAAATAAAATTTCCTTCTTGGTTTTTGTTTATATTTTTTGCAGGTATTCTTATCGGCAATTTAGCAGGTTGTCAAAGTCTTGCACCCGACTACAACGGCGGCATCACCGCACAACGCGATCTCAAATCCGAGTCAAACCGAACCGGCTTTTTGGAATCGGCAAAATTGTTGCTCATGCCCGATCTTGATGATGCACCGGATACAAGTAAACACAAATCAGACTCAAAAACTGAGAATCATAAACTTGCCGATAACAACAGAAAAACGCAAAAATCCGAAACGAAATTACCGCCGAAATTACCGCCGGACTTTTCGTACGGAAACTCTATCGCAACCTCAATAACAAATCCGCCGACAAATTACACCTACCCGTATCCTTTGCAACAAAACTCACCACACGGCTATTTTGCCGCCCAATATACAAACAGTAACTTAAATCCCAACTCACAAATTTGGCAGCAAAACAATAACGTTGCGCAAATGTACGATACCGCCGCAGCAGCAAAATCCACAAGCTCACCGGACAACATAAACAATTCCACACAACAAAAACAAACACCAACCCAAAAAAATCCGCCTGAAATTGAACACAACCCAAATGATTTGACCGCATCAAATGTTCCCGACACTAATTCAAAAAATGATACGAAAAAATCAACAGCAACCGCAAAATCAACAGCAAAACCCGCAACAGATTTAGTTGCGAATCAGAAGCCGCCGGTTAAGCGTTACAAGGTTGATCCGCTTTTGCCGCAGCGTGGTGATTCGGAAAATTTCAGGCTGTTTTTGAAGGAGGCGGCTTCGGTTCCCGCGTCCAAGTTGAAGGTTAGTGAGACTGAGTTGGCGGAGCGGATTGAGGCTTTTCGTGTTGAGACGGCGGAGGTGAATGATCGCAAATTTGAGACCATTGCAATCGGTAATCTTCGCGCGGATGTTTTGCCGGACGCACCCGCCAAGAAAAACCGCATAACAGCGAAACGTGATTTGAAAAAAGACGAGCTTGATGATAACGATTCGGACAATGATAATTTTGCCGACAAAAAAATTGAGCAAGCCGCATACAATAAATCCAATGATTTCGATGCCGATAATAATTTGCGCAACAAAAATGATCGCTACGCCGCATCTGCCGCTGATAACTCGAATCACAACAATCATAGTACACACCAATCGGCACAAAACGCAACATCACATCTGTCAAAGAAGCCGTTGCCAATCAATGTCAGCCGAATTGGAACGGAACATGATTTGCCTGCCGAACATTCAAGTCATAATCGCACAGCAACTCCGAACACACAACAATCAATGCCGCGCATTCCGCAATTGACATCAAATAACGCTACTACACAACATTCAGGTAACTCAAAAGTTAAAGAACATTCGCGAACTGAATCTGATGTTGCGTTTGCTGATTATAATTCGGGCAAAGTCGATGCGATGATTGGCAATTCGAATAATAATTTTGTGACAAATGATCGTTTTGGCAGCGTCATCAATGCAAATTATATGAAGCCCAATACGCCGGAAAATTATCAGCCAAATCAATACGATTATGTTGATCGCGGTAACGAAGGAAATTGGGAGCAACAGGTGCGGTATGCAATGTCTATCTTGCAACGTGAGATGGAGCGGATGCCTCAATTGCGGACGTTTGCGAATGAGATGCGTTTTCGGCTTTTGGCGTTATCTATTGGAAATCGGGGTGAGTCGATGAAGCCGTTTTCTATTGAGGACAAGGCGGTGAGTGAGTTTTGGTCGCATGAGGTATTGGGTTTGACGGCGTTGATGGAGGAGGCGGTTATTCCGGATCGGCGGACGCGGTACGATGCCGCGTTGATGAGGTTTGACAGCGGCGTGATGGCGTTGAAGCAAATTTGCCCGCTGCGGTTAAAGAATGTACAACTAGTCCAAAATGACGTTTTGACATTCGGTAACTTTCAAACAAGAAATGATGAATGCAAAGCAGGTGAGGAAGTTATCGTGTATCTTGAGTTAGAAAATCCGACAATAAGAAGCTCATCGCAAGGTTATGTTGTGCGAGCTTCGGTCGTGTGCGATATTCTTGACGCGTCATCAAATATCGTACAAAAAGATGTCGTCAACGGCAAAGTACAAGACATATCATTCGGACAAAAACGAGATCACTTTATAAAAATGGTAGTCGCTCTCAAAAAAAACTTTCCCGTCGGACACTACAATTTAAGGATCAGAGTTACGGATCAAAATTACCACGACGATCAAAAATTTGCCGAAGAACAAATACCAATAAGAATCTTACCGTAAGAAATCCTGCTGATAATTTTTCTGATTATTTCGTTTTTTGTGTTTGCTTCCCTTCGTGCCACTTATCAATATACACGGTATCAATACCTCGTTATACCACATAAGTTTGCCGCGAAGCGGCGCGGACTGGAACGCGGGCATCCCGCCCTCGTTATACCACACAAGTTTTTTTGAGAATACGAACCATACGAAAAATACGGAATAAACGAAAAGAGTTGATGGTAAAATTTCGTTTGTTTCGCATATTTTGTTTATTCCGTATTCT
>JAISQS010000229.1 GCA_031274045.1 Planctomycetaceae bacterium
TGGGGCGTTGCCCCGAGTGGTGTTCGTGAATCTCTTTCGTAGGGCGTTGCCCTACGCTAATGTAGAGACGCAATGCATTGCGTCTCTACTTTCAGGGCGTTGATACTGCGAATAAAAGACACAATGTAACACCCACACAAAATCCGAAATAATCAGAATTTTTCAACCGCTCAATCGCGACCGCACCCAAAATAATTCGCGTCAACAAAACACTGCCGTCTTAACTTCGATGTCGTGTACGATTCCATTCACCGTTCGCGGGTGATATTCAATTTATCGTTGACGTGACTTGTTTGTATTGGTTTGTGTTGGTTATTCAAGAGATGTTATTGTGTGATTTTTTGTTTTATTTTTTCGGCGATTTGGTTTGATTTGAGTCCGTAGTGGTTGAGCAGGTATTGGTAATCGCCGGGTTTGCAATATGAGTCGGGGATTCCGATCATGATTTGTGGAGGCGATTTTTGCAAGCTGGTTTTATAACACGCAACAGCACTGCCAAGACCGCCGATGACATTATGCTCTTCAACCGTAACAATCAACTTTGACCGCAAACAAGCATCATCAATAACTGCCGTATCGAGCGGTTTAATCGTGTGCATATTGACAACAGAAGCAGAAATCCCATCCGCCTCAAGAAGTTTAGCAGATTCAAGTGACTCAAAAACCATTGAACCTGCCGCTATTATTGTCACGTCAACATTGTTGCGGTCTGTCTTTGTGAGTGTGATTGCTTTGCCTATTTTAAAATTATAATCATCGTGGTAGACGATGGGGTTTCGTTGACCTCCGGTTAATCTTATGTAGACGGATTGGTTGTGTTCAATTGCGGCGAACAATGCCTTAACGATTTCGCCGCAATCTGCCGGAGAAATGATAGTGAGGTTTGGTATTCCGCTGAGAACTGCGACATCTTCAAAACAGCAATGCGTGAAACCTTGAGTGCCGAGAACCAAGCCGCTGCCCAAGCCGACCATGCAGACTTTTTGTTGCATGTAACCGAGATTGACGCGGATTTGTTCGCAACATCGCATTGTTTGGAAGGGGGCAAATGTCGTGGTGATAACGCGGAATCCTTCACTTGCGAGTCCGGCTGCGATTCCAATCATATTTTGTTCAGCGATTCCCACGTCGATGTGTTGACCCGGATAGTTTCGGCAAAACGGCTCCAATCCGGCAGACGTAACAACATCAGACGAAATCACTAACAAATCATCATAAACCTTTGCAAGTTCAATCACACCCAAACCAAATGTTGGACGCGAACCAATACGCGACCAAAGTTTTATATTAGCCTCTGTAAGAATCATTTTACTTTCAACAACTTTTTTAACTATTGTGCTGGATTTTTTGTACAATTAAATCTCAAATAAAAACCGACTCGCCGCCGCAACTTCGCCACCAAAAAATCGCGTTTTTTTGTATGCGATTTTTTGTGCGTTATGTACGTTATCGGGTCAATAGAATTTCATCGATATAATTGAGCGGCAATGATGGATTAGCTCCAACATTCGCGGGCAAGAAGTGTATCATTCAACAAAAAGATAATCAATACACTCTTCACAAAGTACAAAATAAACAAAAAAAGTTGATATCTATTTTGCGTCTGATATCTATTTTGCGTCTGAAAAAAGTTATATTATTTTTGTAATATACTTTTTACACTTAATAATTCCTTTTTTTAATGTCATCGCGAAAATTTGTACAACCAATCTTGAGTTTTAACCAAACCGCGCCTGGTTACCAACTTCCCCTCCCTTAGTAACACAAAGTTCCCCACGATCCCTCCCTTATCCCCTTATTTGAGCGTGAGAATAAGGGGATAAGGGCGCGGACTGTGGCGGCTTCTTGGTTACTAAGGGAGGGAAAGATGGTCGCACGGCGCAAGTTGGTTAAGACTCAATAATCGGTAACAAAATCATTTTGACTGCGATTGCGACAGGGAATTTTCATGTGTAAAAAGTATATTGAGACTCAAAATTGGCAGTACAAATTTTCAAGATGACTTCATTAAAAAAGGAATTATCAAGTGTAAAAAGTATACAAATATTCTTCCCTTACCTTCCTGTGCATATTATTCGTCTTCGTTTATGATTATGTTTGCGGGTTTTCCTAGTTCGAATGATTGGTTATTTTTTCCTTTTTTTGTTATTTCAATTTCGAGTGGTGAGTTGTTTGTGTTGAGGTATTTTTCGTCTACTGCTTGTAGGAGTTTTCCGTTTGTTTTTGCGTTTTCGGTTTGGTCGCGGTATATTTTATCTATGACTATTTTGTATGTTCCTTCCGGTGCGCCGATGTAGAATCCGTTTGTTGTGATTTTTACTTTTCCGTTTGCGTCGGTGATTCCTCCGACAGCCCATTTTGAGTCGGGTTCGGTTGACCATAGTGTAACTGTTGCTCCGTCAAGCGGCGAATTGTCTTGTGTGAATGTCAGCACAACCGGATACAACTTCGGCAAATCATCCGGCTTCAACCGAGACACATGACCACAACCAACAACAAAAATAAATATCACAAAACCAAACAACACAAAATTAAAATCAATCTTTCTCATAAATATCACCCC
>JAISQS010000265.1 GCA_031274045.1 Planctomycetaceae bacterium
TTGTTATTAAGGGAGGGGAAATTGGTTACCTGTTGCGAATCGATTAAGACTCAATATTGGTCGTACAAATTTTCAATGTAAATTTATAAAAGAGGAAATTTCAAGTGTAAAAAGTATAATATTCTCTTCCTCTGCGTTCTCCGCGCCTCTGCGCGAAATATATTTTGTTGCGCGGCGGTTGGTAGCCAGACGCGGAGTTGAATAACATGTTGCGAATCGGTTAATGATCAAATTTATTTTCATCAATCGTATCCGGTATTTTGTTCAGATATTTTTTATATTGTTTGTCAAGTTCTTCGCAAGAGCATCCGGTTAATTTTGCGAGAGCGTCCGGTTTATCTATTCCAAGATGAATTTGTCTGATCAATTTGAAAAACGCATTTCGGTATTTGCCGTCATTTGCGAAGATGAGGAAGTGTGTCATTGCGGCGGACTGTGAATAATATTTCGCAAGTTCCTCTTGTGACTGAAACTCATTTACGCCCATTTTTGCAAGCCACGCGAACGGCACGTAAAAATTTAATTTTTGTACGTTATATTTTGCCGCATACAAACGTTCGTCCGTGATGTCGCCGAGAATGTATTGATCGTTTTTAATTCTCAACGTTTCCATGAACATCGCCAAACCCTCAACAAGAAAAAAATTACAACGGCTGCCGGCTAACTCTCCCGTCCGCGAAGTAGAACGCGGCTCATAAAACAATTGATGCGACGCTTCATGCAACAAAACTTTTCTCGCCGCACCGCGTTCCAAATCATCCGCCTCCGGCGACACCACAAAAAAATACGCTTGACGCAATCGCGGCAAATAATAACCATTCGATTTCGCAATACCGGAATCAACCTTACTCAAATCAACAACATAATCATTTTTGTCGCGATAGATTGTTACTTTGTGTCTGATATTTTGTTCAACTTGCGATTTTTTTTGGAACAGATTTTTAATTTTTGCGTCATTGTTCAGACAACCTATCATTAGAAATTGCCACGCATTGTACAGATGTTCCAGCTCTCGCGATTTTGTTATGCCTTCTTCCAAGCTGTGATTTGTTACAATCTCATAATGCGGTGTTGAGATTTTCCAACCGTCACGAATTTTCGCGCGTCGTGAATTTGCGTCGTTGATTGATCCCCATTTTATGGCGTTTATCGGACGTTCGCCGGATTCATAACGTTTAACGTGTTCCTTGCGAATCCAACCAAATTGCGGATGATCGGCATAGTCTTGCAAACGCTTAATTTCCCAGTTCAAACGCCATTCGTCCTCATACAATCGATAACCAAAAAACTCGCGCAGTTCTTTATGATTCGGATTTTTTGTTATGCCGAGAATGGCTTCTTGAATCGCGTCGTTAATGTTGCCGGATTCTGCCGACAACAAAGCGTCACGATAACATTTGTCCGCTTCAACAACCGCCAACTTGTCAACCTCTTTAACAACACGCGGCAAAACCGGAAACGAAATCTCGTCCGCCGCAACCACGCCGATTACAAACAAAAATAAAAAAATAAAAAATATACCAAAACTTCCACGACTGCGAGTTTCAGCATAAGCGCAACAATAAATCATATTCAATTTATCTCCCCAAGGCAATGTTAAACAATAATTCTTCCAATTTATTTTTTTCTTTTGTTACGATTCCACTGTGCATTGCGGAATTGTGACAAATATCTTTTCTTTACACAATGACGATTTAGATGAGTTATGTTTTACAGTTCCTTCAGATAATTCACAGGAAGGGAAAGGTAAATGGAAGAATATCCCAAACTTCCATAAGCAGTTTATTGAGTATTTTATGCTCAAAGTTCCTTTCCCGATTTTCCGCCGACATCGCGTAGGAATTTTTGCGTTGCGGCGTTGAGTGGGGAGTCAAGCAGTGTCAAGCCGTTTTTGTCTTTCACATTTACGTCAGCACCTTTTTCAACAAGGTATTTCAAAATTGCAAGTTCACCTCTTGCGTAAAAAAGCGGAGTTAAACCGTCTTTATTTTTCGCATTTACATCTGCACCTTTTTCAACAAGGTATTTAATCGTTTCGAGATTGGCTGTTTCGAGATTGGGATACTTCAATGCTTGTATAAGCGGAGTTAAACCATCTTTGTTTTTCGCATCTACGTCTGCACCTTTTTCAATAAGGTATTTCACTGTTTTTATACTGTGATTATTCGCGGCTTGCATAAGCGGAGTTATACCTGCTTCATTTTTTGTATTTACGCCCGCCCCCTTTCCAATAAGGTATTTCACAATGTCTGGTTCGCGTGATTTTGCGGCGTGAATAAGTGGAGTGCTACCGTCTCGAAATTTTGTATTCACGCTGATTCCTTTTTTCTCAACAAGGTACCTTATCAATTCAAGAGAGTGTTCGTCTCCGTAAGCAAAAACTTGATTTATATCGTGACTATCTCTTATATTTGCGTCCACACCTTTACTAATAAGGTACTTCACAACTTCGATGTTACCACCACATACGGCAGCCGTGAACAGATTGTGACCGAAATTATCTTGAGCATTTACACATAAATTTACGTCCGCTCCGCTTTCAATTAGATACTTCACAACTGCAAGTTTGCCGCTACGAGCTGCGCCGAAAAGAGGAGTTTCTCCTCTTGTGTTTTTCATATTGACATCAGCACCTTTTTCAACAAGGTACTTCACAAATTCAAGCGAGCAGCTTCTTGCAGCCCAAAAAATCGGTGTTATGCCGCCATTGTATTGGCTTTTTGTATTTACGTCCGCATGCTTTTCTTCAACAAGATATTTCACAACTTCTAATTTGCCATATAAAGCCGCGTCGATAAGTGGAATGTTACCTTCACGACTTTTTGCGTTGATAAGAGTCTGATCAATATCCAACCATTGGCGAACTGATTTTATATCTTGCTCACTCAATGCAGCCCAAAAAGATTTATCCGGTATTTTAGACCAGCCGATTTCTTTTGCCTTGTTGAGTTCTTTGTCAGCGTTCGAGAGGTATTCTTCGGTAATAGGGTATTCGTAGAAATCATTTTCAACCTTCTTATAAAATTCAATACACCGATATAAATGCATCTCACTGTAATGTCGGCGAGCCGGTTCCGATTTTGGATTCAGCCGCAATGCTTCTTTGAAATCTTCTGTTGCTTTGTCGAAATCTTTTTTTACGCGATAATAAAAGAGACCGCGTCTAATGTATCCGTCTGCACTCTTCGGATTCAAGCGAATCGCTTCGTTGAAATTCTTGAGTGCGTTATCAAACTCCTTTTTTTCAAGAAGAATATTTCCTTGCGTGATAAGTTTGTTGTATTGTGATTGTAATTCTGTTTTTTCCGGCTTCGGAACAGATTCTGTCTGAACATTTTGTGCAACAACGCCGCCGCAATTTGTAAATACAAATATCAATAAAGCGGCAAAAAATGTATGACATAAAGTCTTTTTCATAGCAAAATTCCCTTTCATAAAAAGTTTTGTTAAATTTGTACAACCAATATTGAGTCTTAATCGATTCGCAACAGGTAACCAATTTCCCCTCCCTTAATAACAATGATGCTCCCCACCACGCGCCCTTATACCCTTATTGTTTGAGTCGCGGTGAAGTTTCAATTTCGAATCGCCAAAAGTCAAAGCACGTCGCTATATTGGATTTAATTCACCTCAAATTTGATCGTGAACTTTATGATTAACAAATAAGGGGATAAGGGCGCGTGGCTGGGGGGGCTCATTGGTTATTAAGGGATGGGGAAGTTGGGAACCAGTTACGAATTGGCAAAGACTTATTGCCGGTAAAAATATCATTTTGATTGCGATAGTGATGGGAATTTTCAAGTGTAAAAAGTATCTTGACCAATTGATATGTTTAGATTGCTTGTAAATCGAGGTGAAAAAATTCTACCACAATGCCCCTCACACACGCAACACCGCGAACATATCCTAATAATCACGAATTGTATTTGCCATAACAATATTACCAATTATGTTGCACGCCAAAATTATGGAACTTTCTTTTTGGCGGCAAGCCTTATTCTTCTAGTTGGTTGATGATTTGTTCCAATCGTTCGTGTGCGTGTGTGAGTATTTTTTGGGATTCTTTGTTTACTTCTCTTCTGTATTTATTGATTTCTGTGAGGGCATTTTCAATAGAGATAATTCTGTTTTCTTTATCGAGCGAATCCCAATCGGTGACTAAAAGTGAAATGCGTTCGTTGAGTTCGGTGCCGCTTTGTCCGAATAGGTATGCCAATTTTATTTTCCATTCTTTTGACCAACTGTATTGATCGAGGTTATCGAGTTGGTCGATAAATTTTGTGTCGTTATTCATTGTGTTGAAGATATCTTTTATTGGTTGTACTAATTGGTCTAATTCGTTGAGTGTGTTATTTGCGTTTTTTAGGTCGTTTTGTACGATATTTTTTGTTTCTTGTATGTAGTTCGTGATTGATTGCGGGAGGTTTTGTTTTGTGGATTCGGCGGCGGCTTCTTCGGCATCTTCCTGCAATTTGTTATAAGTAATTTTATGATTTCTGAGAGCAACAGCGGCTTCGTTACATGCGGGCAATGTCTTCGAGAGTACGCTGAATTGTCTGATCATTTTTGAGCGTGAGAAGAATCGTTTATTTAGAATTTCGCGGAGTTGTTTGATTCCGCTTATGTTGAGAATGGTTTCTTGTAATTGTTCCGGTGATTTAATTTTGTCAAGAGCTACGCGGTTGATAATGAATTTCAAACTTGCCCAAGGAAGTCTGTAATTCTGTCTGATCAAATTTCGTCTTTCAACAGACACGGAACAATCTTTTATTTCAGATTCGAAATATTTGTCGGTCAAAAGTAGTTTTGAAATTATTGATTCCGGCTGGCAACCGAGTTCAAAAGAAGTATTCCAAAAAGGCTCAAGACAGAAATGTTCAGCTGCCCAACCGAGCGGGGCACTTACCGGAATAGCGTCGGCGATTTGATCTTTTAGGTTTTGTCGTATTATTTCGACTTTTGACAAAACTTCGCGGTGCGGGTCATTGGCTTCGATGGTTTCCCACTTGTGGATGACGGCGAGTGAGTTGTAGGGAGCTGCACCGGGTATCCGTGAATTTTGCTCAAAAAGTTTTAATAATTCCGAATCGGTTTGTCTTGCAATCGGCATTAAAACGTAGATGACGGCATCGGCTTTATCACCGTGTAGACGTGTAATAAAATCCTGAATAGTTTCTTCGTGCGATTCGATAACAGCACGCGTACCGGGTGTATCGACAATGTAAGCATTTTTGAGAAATGGGGCGTTGGCGAAAAACTCAAGCTGCTGCGTTTCGGCGGCGAGAGTTGAGTTACCGATCCATTTATGAATTTCGGAGCGTGGAAATTCTTCCTCCGGTCTATTTTTCCAAATGACACGAAACTTATCGCAATTCTCTTCTGCTGCATACTTGAACCAATTAACAGTAGCGGTGGTTTCGTTGACTCCGGTCACGGCAAGATCCGCTCCAACAAGCGCATTAAGCAAAGAACTTTTCCCCACACGCATCTGACCAACAACCGCAACAGTAAACGGCGACTCATTCAAAATCAAACCCTGTTGCACACGCGGCACCAACTTCTGCGTCAAATAATGCCCGCCCAATATACGCGGCAACAACTCCGCATAAACACCAAATAAACTATGAAATGATTCTGTATTCATAAAATTTCGATTGTCATAAAAGTTATGTGTTGATTGACGTTTTTGTACGATAAGGCTTGTTGCCGGACACAAAGGACACAAAGGATACAAATAAAATTCGTTCTCCTTCGTGTCCTTTATGCCTTTGTGCGCAATATTTTTTTCGTTGCGCACGAAGGCACAAAGGCATGAAGAAAAGGTAACATAACAGTAAAAATTGGCAAGGTGATATTAAAACAAACCTTATTTTTACCCTATTTTTCTCAAACAAAACAACCTTAGTAGCCCGTGGATTCCTCACAAACGGATAGTAGTACCAAGTTCTCTAATTGTTCTTGCATGATTTAGGGGATTTTTCACAGGAAGTTAAGGGAAGGTAATGGAAGAATATTTTTAATACAAAGTTTGCAAATATTGTCAACAACAGATTACGCCTATTTGACAGACTTTAATAAAAAACTAATCTGTATAAATCTGTAAAATCTGTTGATAATATTATTCTTCCCTTACCTTCCATTAACTTCCTGTGAATTATTCCCCCGAATAAAAATTACGCAATTGAAATTAGAGAACTTGGTAGTAGTTTTAGCGATTCGCTGTTGTCGGCTATCGCCGACGGCGGCGTGTTGGTGAACCAACACGTAAATCGTCCCCATTGCCTTCGTGCATTAGTGCAAAACTTTTTTTTGTTGTACACGATACGCCCTACTGGACATTTTTTGCGTGCAAACATAAAATCCCCGTCTCGTAGTTTTTCGTTTACGCGTATGCGAAAACATTTCGATCTCAAATCAAAAAACAACTAACCCCAAAAAACTCATGATCTCAAACAAAACAAATTTAATTTGCGCAACGTTATTTATTATCGTTGCCGCAATGTTCTCGCTAGTTGCCCTTGCTCAAACAAATCCCGAGGCAAAGCCACCGGAATCAACAGTTGAAAAAATCTTCGGATTGAATGCAAGATTTATTGTTGCGCTAATTTCTGATGGCAACGATGGTGCTTGGATCGGTACGGAAGATGAAGGCGTGTTTCATTGGCAAGCGGATGGCAAAGTTACTCAATTCACTACAAAAAACGGTCTTGGCGATAACAATGGTTACGCTTTGGCGATTGATACGCGGGGGCGGTTGTGGGTTGGTCATTTGAATACGGGCGTTTCGGTTTTTAATGGGAAGGATTGGCAGAATTATGATGTTGTGGATGGTCCGATTGGGGAACGAATTTTTGATATTGAAATTTGCCCGAAGGATGGCGATGTCTGGATGGCGACTTCGGCGGGGATTTCGCGGTATAAAATCGAAGCGGACGAATGGGAACACTTTACAAGGGAAGACGGATTACTTGAAGATCAAGCTTCGGCTTTGGCGTTTCTTGATGACGGGACTTTGATTGTTGGGACGCAATGTCACGGGCTTGCAATTTTTAATCGTTTCGCAAATGGAATCTATCGGCACAAAAAAAATATAACCGCGCCGGATCGTTTTGGACAAAATAATATTAGTCCCGTTCCGCTTGAGCCATCTGGAAATTTCTTTCACTCAAATTTGATCAACGACATTCTCGTTGCGCAAAATGCACCTGATGAAAAATTGCGAGGAGTTTGGATTGCAACTTCCACCGGTCTCGTCAAAACAAACAA
>JAISQS010000266.1 GCA_031274045.1 Planctomycetaceae bacterium
CGCATCGGCAAAACCAAAAAAACGTTGACGTTGTAGGGGCGAGGCTTGCCCTCGTCCCGAAGGAGCGGGAAACGTGTTGATATTCCAACCCCCCCACCCGTCGGCGTAGCCGACAATAGGGGCAATTTGGTATAATCAATACGTGTTCCGCCCCTCTGTTTTCGTCTTGCTTCGCTCGCCGAAAACACAACCGCCCAGCGGTCGGTTGTCCACCTTACGTTGCCTTGTAACGTGTTCCGCTCCACTGTTTTCGGCTTGCTCCGCTCGCCGAAAACACAATCGCCCAGCGGTCGGTTGCCCATCTTACGTTGCCTTGTAACGTGTTCCGCTCCACTGTTTTCGGCTTGCTCCGCTCGCCGAAAACACAATCGCCCAGCGGTCGGTTGCCCACCTTACGTTGCCTTGTAACGTGTTCCGCTCCACTGTTTTCGGCTTGCTCCGCTCGCCGAAAACGCTATTCACCAAGAAAGCCCAGCGGTCGGTTGTCCACCTTACGATCACCAACCCGTCTTGGCGTTCAGTTCAAACTTGTTCGGTTCTATTACGCACAGAGGCGGGCGGGACGCCCGCGTTCCAGTCCGTTTCCGCTACGCGGTGATTGTCGGCTACGCCGATGGGTGGGGTTTTGGTTTTGCCGGTGCGTTTTGGCGATCCCGCTGTCGGCGAGTCGCCGACGCAACCGCCCAGCGGTCGGTTGCCCACCTTACGTTTACCAATGCGTTTTGGCGTTCAGTTCAAACTTGTTCGGTTCTATTACACACAGAGGCGGGCGGGACGCCCGCGTTCCAGTCCTTGCCGCTTCGCAGCAATTGTCGGCTACACCGATTTTTGGTTTTTGGTTGTTTGGTTTTTGGGGAGTTTTTATTGTGCGGAGGATTTTGTTCCGTGCGCGGAAGCGCGGATTTCTTCATTTTCCGGCAAAGGCCGCGCAGCAACCCGATAACCTTTGGAATACAACAAAGGCTTCATCGCACAAAAAGCATCAAACGAATCAGGATAAACCCAAAACGTAATTGTATAGATATCTTGCCGGAATCTTTGTAATTGCCGCCAGAAATCGGCATCCGGTTTTGAGATAATTTCTTTGTAGGAAGTCCCCGCATAGTCGTTTTTTGTTGAAAACGTCCCCAACTCCAACACAACACGTTGACCAACCCCACCAGCCATCGTCGGCAAATCATAACGCACAACAACATATTCCATCACAAAATCAGCTATCGGTCCAACTGTACCCTTCGTCAACTTGTTCGCAAAAAATTTCTGACGGTTCAAATTAAATTCATTGCCGAATGCCTCCGTCAACTCGTTGATCGGTACGTATGTTATTTTGCCCCGCTTTATGCGAAAGTGCGCCTCCTTCACATCAACCGTCCTACTCAACGGTGTCGGCGTGTTCTCAATCTTACTTGCCTGCGGACGACTAGATTCTATCCAACTCTTCGTCCGCTCAAGCTCCATCAACTTCGCATCAATATCACCTATCCGCCGCCGCAACTCCGCCTCAACTTTTGCCGACTCACCCTTCTCCTCAGACTTGATCTCTATCGCCGCACGAATGTCAACCACCATGTCCAACAACTTGCCCCGCTCCGCCTCCTGAATCTCTATCTGCTCCGCCACCTTCTCCGATGCCTCAATAACATTGTCCATCACCTGGCGAATCTTCACCGCCTCACGCTTCTTCTCCGCATACTCACCCGCCAGCCGATCAATATCCCCAATCAATAACTCATCCGCATACTCACCAACATCTTCCGATAAATCTTCCGATAAATCTTCCGATAAATTTGTCTGCCTCACTCCATCCGTATTTTGCGCAACATTATCTCCCGCGTTTTGCGCACGAACCCCCGCAATCATCACCAAAATAATCAAGATACCAACAATATTCGACACAATATCAAGAAAAGAATCCTGACCATCCATGCCGCCGGAATCCTGTTTTTTACGCCGTTTTAACATAATTCACAATTTTTATTTTCTCTCAATTACGATTTTTGTATCTTTGAGTAAGAATTGTAGTTCTTTGAAATTTTGTTCGCCGCCGTTTAACACCTCGACTTGCAATGCCGGTTGCCAATAGAATTTTTCACCCGCAATTCCCCACGTATCCATAAATTCACCGATTGCCGGAACAAGAGAATTCAAAGTATGACGCACCGACCGCTCAATCAACACAACCTTCGGAACATCCAATCCGGCTTGCCTCACAATAATAAATCTGTCCGACGTAACCTGCAACTTTATCACCCTGCGAATAGGCGAACTAAACGGCTTCGTACTCATCAAACCAAAATCATTCACACTCATCTGCTGCTGCTTCGCCGACTCATGCGGCGCGGAGTTGATTGATGCCGACGCTTGCGGCGATGCCATCGACGGCGGCGAAGACAACGATGTCAAAGGCGAACCACTCCCCGACGACGACACATTGTTTGGAGCCGAATTCACGCCCGATTCTTTCGCACGATCAATTTTGCCAGCCGACGCAATCGGCTCCGTCATCAATTTACCTGCCGTCTGGAATTTTTTAATGTCGTCCGTTTCGTTGCTCTGCGCAAAAATATCGTTCCGCTCTCCGCCCGCTTTATATTCGCTCGCAATGTTATCATTCGGCTTGGACAAATCGGGAGAAGGCGATGATGATTGCGGCGTGTTAATGTTTCTTTGAACAACGTTGATACTTTGCTCTTTGTCCCGATTCCAAACTGAATTGCCCAACGATTCCGTCCACACAGTCGCGGCACTTTTCGGTTTTTGCTCAAAACCGCCTTGATATTTGTTTGTGTTATTTCTTGTGTTGTCGTTTGCTTTTTCGTATGCGTCTGAGACTAAATCGCCGATGAGCGGGTTGCTGATCAATTTTGTGACTCCGTTTGAGACGGTGTATTTTTTATCTTCCGCTCCGGTGTTCCGCATGTTTTGCTCAAAACCTCCGCGATGTCTGCCTGCGGTATTTTTTGAGTCATCGTCCGCATTACGATGAGCTTCGGCAATCCTCTTTGCCCTCGCCGTGTTGTTCTTCATGTTCATCGTTGCAATATATCCCTGCAACCTCTGCCGCGAGATTTCAAGCTGCTTCCTCAACCTGTTGCCCAACTCCTCGTTCGGATTCGGATACACCATCTTCCAATCCTCCTCAACCAATTCGTACCCGTAATCTTTGAGCCAACTGCCCATCGCATTTTGCGCTGCCTCATAAGCATGAATCCCCGACGGTCGCACAACTATCAACGGATACGGCTCCGCACCGCGTTCAGCTTGACCCGTCTCAACATAATATTGACGAACAACACGCAACAAAGAATCAAACGGATTATCAGCTCTGTCCGCAGTCAAAAAATCTTGCGGCACAAGCTCGATTCCTTCCGGTTGAAAGATTACTTTATCGTAACGGCACTCAACATAAATCGGATGCCGGAAAGTCCCGTTCTTGCCGCGATAGGGTACGATAGCATAAGATTTCGCATTGTCTTTAAGCTCCTTCTGCAACTCCGCCAGACGTTTTTCAGAAGCGTCCTTCTCCTTCGCCTTCTCATCAAGCAATTTTTGTAACGCCCCAACATCCGTTTTGGTCTGCTCCGATTTGTCAATCTCATTAGCCAACTCAAATAACCTCTTCACCTCCTCACGCAACCTCTGAGTCTCCTTCTCAACCGAAGCCAAATACGCCTGCTCATCAGCCAGCTTCTTATCAAGATCAGCCTTCGACTCGGAGAATTGCTTCGCGAACCAATCAGCTTCCTCAATATCAAGTTTAATTTTATCGATTGTCTCTTTGGCTTCGTTGGCGGGTATTTTTATTTTTGTGTTATCTTGCGAATCGGTTTTGGGGTCTGACGATTTTTGTTGCGCTAATTCCTCCGGCGGATTGGCGGTCAATTTTTGCTCGGATTCCGTCAATTTTGACTCGGATTCCGTCAAATTTTGCTCAGACTTACCGGCGAGTTCCGGTTCGCGAATATCACGCGCAATAAGAACAAGCAACATTATCAACGCACCCATCGTACACAAAAGCACCGCAAGAAACGGCAACAACGTCGGCTTGCCGGTACTTTGATTTATGCTGTGAGAACGGATTAAAGGAAGTTTTCGGCTCACAATTTATACGTTGTAGGAACGGGTTAAATTTCCTGATTAGTTCGGATTTTGCGGAGTCCTTCCATTGCGGATATTGTCAACGCGCTGAAAGGGTAATACTGCTTGATTGGCTATTACGTATTCGCGGCAACACCCGCGTTATAGCACACAATTTGCCGCGAAGCGGCGAGGGACTGGAACGCGGGCGTTCCGCCCTCGTTATACCACACAATTTTGCCGCGAAGTGGCGTGGACTGGAACGCGGGCGTCCCGCCCTTGTTATACCACACAATTTTGCCGCGAAGCGGCGAGGGACTGGAACGCGGGCGTCCCGCCCTCGTTATACCACACAATTTTGCCGCGAAGCGGCGAGGGACTGGAACGCGGGCGTCCCGCCCGCCTCTGTGCGTAATAGAACCGAACAAGTTTGAACTGAACGCCAAAACGTGTCGGCAAACGTAAGGTGGGTAACCGACCGCCGGGCGGTTACGTCGCCAGTGAATCATTATCGCTCGCCGACAACTGGAGCGGAAAAAGTTATAAGGCAAACGTAAGGTGGGTAACCGACCGCTGGGCGGTTACGTCGGCGACTCGCCGACAGCGGGGGCGTAACACGCATCGGCAAAACCAAAACGCCCTACGTTTTGGTTTTGCCAACGTGGTTTGGCACCCCACTGTTTTCGTCTTGCTCCGCTCACCGAAAACGCTATTCACCAAGAAAGCCCGGCGGTCGGTTACCCACCTTACGTTTGCCGACACGTGTTGGTGTTCAGTTCAAACTTTTTTGGTTCTATTACGCACAAAGGCGGGCGGGACGCCCGCGTTCCAGTCCGCGCCGCTTCGCGGCTATTGTCGGCGTTGCCGACAATTGGGGCGTGTTGGTTTTGTCAATACGTTTTCCGCCCCCGTTGTCGGCTTGCGCCGACGTAACCGCCCAGCGGTCGGTTGCCCACCTTACGATCACCAACCCGTTTTGGTGTGCCGTTCAAACTTTTTTGGTTCTATTACACACAGAGGCGGGCGGGACGCCCGCGTTCCAGTCCGCGCCGCTTCGCGGCGATTGTCGGCATACGCCAACAATTGGGGCGTGTTGGTTTTGCCGATGCGTGTTCCGCCCCCGTTGTCGGCTGTTGCCGACGTTATTCACCAAGAAAGCTCGGCGGTCGGTTACCCACCTTATGCTCACCAACGCATTAACCGCCTATCCGAATTATGATCAGTAATTTTTTGGTTCAGGTTCAAAAAACGCGTGAAATTGCTATTGACGTGTGTTGTGAAAATTCGGACAATCCGCAAACGTTTTATTTTAGTGCGATATTTTTTGGTTTATATTTTGGGTGGTATTTAGGTCAACGATTGTTTTATTTTGATGCAGACATTTAACCGATACATGATCAAGGAGTTGGTTCAATTATTCTTGGTATCACTTGTTGTGATGGGGATATTGTTTGTTTTGGTGGGGTTGGTTCGTTATGCGATGAAAGAGAATGTCCCTTTGTCCCAAGTGCCGCAACTCATACCTTTTGTTATGTTGGAGATGTCGCCAGTTGCGGTGCCGATGGCGTTGTTGTTGTCGGTATCTTTATTTTTTGCGCGGATGGCGGGCAACAACGAAATAGTTGCTTTGAAGTCACTTGGGATACATCCTTATCGTGTGTTGTTTCCGGTGATAGTGTTTGGGTTGTTGATAAGTTTATTGACGGTGTGGATGAATGAGATGGCGATTTGGGGGCGTTCTTGCGTTTCGACTGTGATTTATCACGCGGCGGAAGAGATAATACTTGGAAAATTGCGGACAACTCATAGTTTGACTTCGCCGGACGGGAGTCTGAATATTGTTGTCAAAGGAGTCGAGAACAAGAAACTGATTATGCCAAGTATCACAGTAAAATCCGGCGGAGAACCGACAACAATAGAAGCACAATCAGCACAACTAAACATAAATTTTGAATCACAGGAGTTGATAGTTACTTTGATAGATGTCAAGTTGGATGTTCGCGGTGAAATTCGTTATCTTTCCGACAATCAAGTATTCAAACATCAGCTATCAAAAATTATTCCAATGTCGGATTCCAATTCGGGTTTGCGTCCTTCTGATATGCCGTTGGTCAAAATACCCAAAGAACTAATAGAAAACAACAACGAAATACTCAATCTGAAACGGACGATTGCGTTTCATTATGCTTTTGCGGGAGCGATGGGGGCGGCGGACGGCTGGGCAAATCCCGAAACACGACGACTCTCATCAGAAATCGACACAATAACAAAACTAAACAATAGACTACAAGTCGAACCGCCAAGACGTTGGGCAACAGGATTCAGTTGTATTTGTTTTATCATACTAGGAGCACCTTTCGCAATTTGGCTCGGACAAAAAGGAATTTCAGACGGATTCTCCAGCTTTTTTGCCTGCTTCATCCCAATTTTGCTCTTCTACTATCCGCTCCTAATGCTGGGATTGCAAAAAGCAAAACACGGAACGCTACCGCCGAACTCCGTCTGGATCGCAAATTTTTGCCTAGTAATCGCATCAATTTGGTTTTTGAGAAAAATTCATAGATATTAAAATTCGTGCATGAACGTATTTCAGCACGCAGATAACACAGATTTTAAAGATATTCACAGATAGAAGATCAGATTTTAAAGATATTCGCAGATGGAAGATTAGCAAACAAAAGTATACCGCCATCCACAACAAAAATCCGCGTAAATCCTGACAATCTGCGTTATCTGCGTGCTAATACCCCCTGTGAATTATTTCCCCAAGTAAACGTATATTGCAAATGAAATCAGGTTTATCGGAAATCCGACGAATTATATTTTTGTTTTCGATTTGTATTCTTTCTGCTTTTCATGCGGAGCGGGTTGTTCTTGCGCAGAATTTCGATATGTTGAGATTGAGTAGTTCACAACTTCGCGCGGAGGTGATTTTGCGCAACAATTTTGACATTTACCGTCCCGATGAAGCTGTAATATTCGATGTCTGCGGCTCACTCGCACACACACGCAACTTGCCCCAACTTTGGAATACAACACCAAGCAAAATCTCAAAAAATATTCTCGTCCATGTTGCCGTCTACAAAATTCCCGAACCAAACGGACAAATAATAACACCCAACTCAAAACGCTCCGACCCAACAAAATCAAGCCCCGAATACGAAAGCGAACTCAACTTCACAATCTCATCCGATACCCCATTCAACCTGCCAATCACCTTCCTCGCTCCAAAAAAAGACGGCGTTTACGAACTCATCGTCTCCATCTATCCGCAAAACCAGACACCATTGCCCAGACGATTTGCAAAACCCGAAAAAGAAATTTCCAAACAGTTCGTCATCGCAAGCACCACCCCGCCCGAATCAATAACCACGAAAAATTTACAAACAAAAAATAACAATCAAACACTCACAAACTCCACAAACTATAACACAAACCACAACCCGCAAAATCGACAACTCACAAACGAAACCGTTGCCCAAACGCAAAATAACCACACCGCAACGAACAACACAAACCAACTCCAAACAACAAAAATCACAAACAACCCGCACGAATTACTTGATACGGAATTGCTTGAACCGGCTGCGGCGGTTAAAAGTGAGTGGTGGCATCCTACCTTGAAACGTTTGCCCGCGATACCATCGCCACGATTGACGGGGTTGATTGAGTGGAACTCCGCCGCTCACGCAACCGTGCAAGATACTTTCCATTTTGCAATAAATAAGAAACCGCTAGAAAGTTTTTTTGAACAAAATTCCGCCCCGATAACGAACACGCCCAAAGATGTCACAAAAAACGATAACAACAACACAATCTTACACGCGTCGGAATTATCGCCGACTTGGTTTATTGAGACGTTGAGTGTGCGTGATATTGGAAAGCCGCATTTACTTGAGATAGATTATCCGAATGGTGTTCCGCAAAAATTGGAGGTGGCAGTTGTTGAGACTTTGGACAATGAATATTTTGTCAGTGCGGAATCGTGTATTAACGTAACAAAAAATATCGCAACTAACATCGCCCAGCTCAAACAAACCGGTCACACAACACACCGGATTCTGTTTTGGGCAAAAACAAAATCACCAATCGTACTCTTTGTCAACCGCACAAAACAGAATTGTTATTACAACAACATCCGCCTTTACAGAATCAAATCGGAATCAATTCCGCACCAATACAATTCTCCACCAAAGCGTCTTGTTGCGGGCTATCTCAATCGACCGGAGAGCTTGTTACAATTTGCGTCAACTGTTGAAAAAACAAGCGTGACAAACGTGACAAACACAGCAAACACAACAAACACAACAAACGCAGCAAACACACCAAACGAAGCCGCGCCGAAAATGATCGCGTGTGATTGGCAGACAATTTACGAAGCCGCAACGCGTCTTGTTGACATGACGCGGTGGAATGGATTTGACGGGATAATGGTAAATGTCGCGTCGAAGAGCAATGTCATGTATCGGTCTGATTTGTACAGGAACGCCGATGAATATGAGCCGCCGCGTGATGTGCTTGAGCTTTTGCATAGATTATTTGACAGGGAGATGTTCTTCCTGATTCCGTCCGTCAACTTCAATATGCGTCTTACAAAAGTTGATGTGGTGTTGCAAAATAACCCTGAGTTGGCGGAAGAAATTTTATCGGCAAACATGTTTTTGTCTGACAAAACAGATGCGGGAAAATCCGATGACAACTCGCAGAATACAACTCCGCGTCGATACAATTTATTCCATCCGGTTGTGAAAAACGCAATGTTGGAAGTGATTGGCGAGTTGGCGGCGCGTTATGGTCAACATCCGTCTTTTGGCGGGTTGGGTGTAATTTTGTCGCATGATAGTTATGTAATTTTGAGTGAGCCGTTGAGGTCGTTGGATGATTGGACAATCCGCGAATTTACACGCGAGAGCGGAATTTTTGTGCCGAATGCGAACTCGTCAAATTTACGCGAAAGAGTAACTGCTCGCGAGAAATTTTTCCGCGAAAATAACGCCGCGTTTGATGCGTTCATTAAATGGCGCAATAAAAAAGTTAAAGAATTTTATCAAGACGCAATCAAAATTATCAACAACACCAGACCCGACGCACGACTCTATTTGGCTGGCGACGCAATGCTGGATCAATCTGATGTTCGTCAATTTTGCTTGCCGTCGTTGCCGCGATCAAATGCGGTCTATTTATCTCAACGAATGCTCGGTTATGATTCGGATATGATTTGTGAGATTCCGGCTGTGACGTTCCTTCGCCCGTCGCGTAGTTCACCTGAAATGCAGAACGAATCGGCGGCGGTTTACAGTGATTTTGACACCGCGTATACCGGCTCGCAATTTATACGCAGCGGAATCTCGTTCGGTACTCTTTTTTTCAATGACCCCGATGAATCTCCTGTTGTACCGGCATCTTTTCAAAACAGATATCGTTTCGTGAAGCAACTTGCTCAATCCGATGTAGCGATGTTTTTTGACGGGGGCAGTTCGATAATATCGGGTGAAAATGAGTCGTTGCGTGATTTGTTTGCGGTATTCAGACAACTTCCGCCTTTGCCGTTTAATACTTTTAATTCTTCGACGAATCTGCCGCCCAATCAACCTGATCTCCCTGCGGCAAATTCACAACAGCCAAACGCAATCATATCTCCCGCGTCAAGTATTTCGCCGAAATCCGCTGACAGATCGTTTCAACCAATTACTGTACGTTATGTGAGTGATGCGTCGGGGTTGTTTGTTTATCTTGTGAATGATGCGCCGTTTGATGTGCGTGTTGACATGGAGATTAGGATGGCGGAGGGGGCTGGCTTGCGTGAGCTTAGCGGGCGGAAAAAAATTGAGACGGGAATTTGGATTGACGGCAAGGCGAAGGTTTCGTTTAGGCTTGATGCGTATGATTTGTTTGCGATCAATGTTGGTGATGCGACGGCGAGGATAGAGAATTTGGATGTGTTGCGACCGGAGTATATTTGCGGCACGGGCGGGTTATTGCAAAAAACTGTGGAAGAACTCGGTCAAAGAATCCAGATTGCGAAGTCGGGAATTAAATGGAACAAATTGATCAACGCCGGATTCGACGAGTCGGACGCGAAAAATTTTGCGAAGAGTGACTTGCCAAAAAACGAAGTGCCGCAAAATATCTACGACCAGATACCGCTTATCGACAACAATTTTAGTCCGGGCAAATTTAACGCGGCACAATATAGTTATGGTGAAGTGCGCGGTTGGCGTTCAATTTCTGCGGCAAAAAATCCGGCGGTTGCGGTTATTGATTCGGTGATCAAGCATAGCGGCAAGTCGAGTTTGAAGTTGGTATCTGTTGATGCGAATCGGCAAATTTGTGTTAGCAGCGAGCCGTTTGAGTTACCGGCAACGGGTCGGCTGTTCGTATCTTTTTTTGTCGGAATGCGTGAAAGTGATATTGAGCGCGTCAACAATTCTTTCAAGCAACTCAACTCCGCTACAACAGCAAATACGATGGCAACAACAACGACAAATACGGCTGCAACAGCAACAAATTTGACTGCGCAATCATCAAACGTGCCGGGTCAAAAATCGGCTGCTGATGCGGTGGGTGGTGTTGATTTGGATTCGGCGGTGATGAATTCTGTTTCGCGGGTGCCGTTATCTTTTCGTGTGTTGTTGGTTGAGTCGCGGGGCGGCAATAGCCGTGAGTTTGGTGCTGTGGATAATGGCAAAATGTTGATGCGTGATTTCAATGCGGTATCGGTTTTGCATTCTCTTTTTAGGCAAATGGAGAGTTTCAAGCAAACTGATGCGGGTGGTGTGCGGTGGGTGAAGGTTGTGATTCCGTTTGATCGTTTGCCGTTGGATGATTGTCGGGAGGTGATGTTGTGTTTTAATTTTGGTGGTGAGGCGATGGTTTGGGTGGATGATATTTCGCTTTATCAGGTTGCTTTTACGCCGGAGGAATCGAATGAGTTGTTTAAACTTTTATCGGCTGCTGATGTGCGCCGTATAAAGTATCGTGTATCGGATTTGATGATGTTGCAAGACAGTTATTGGGCGCAATTCTTAATGCACAACGTCCCGATACCGACGCAACATACAGACAACATAAACAACGATAACTCAAAAAACATCAATCTTGCAAACCGCACCACAACAACCGTAACCCCCATCACCCGCCCCAACACCAATAACACAACCAAACCAAAAAACGAATCGCAAGGATTCATGCGACGAATAAAATCCTGGCTGCCATGGCAATAACTCAAAATTCAACAACAAAACAAAACAAAACGCTAAAAAATTTTGGCAACGTAAGGTGGGTAAC
>JAISQS010000297.1 GCA_031274045.1 Planctomycetaceae bacterium
AAAATTGATTACGGTACGGTCGAAAGTGTCACAGATTACGGCGTGATCAAAAACGCCGGATATACTGTAGAAACCAAAGCTGTACATTCGTTGACGCAAGAGCAATTGGAGGCGATTGCCATCCAGCCTGCACAGAAGTACAAGGAAACAGATTCGAGAGTCGTGCCGGTAATGCTCGATCTGTTCAAAGAAGAATCAATACAGTACACCGGCGGAAAATATAAAGATAGAGAGTTCAAATACCGCTTACACGTGCCGGAAAATTTGGATAAGAACAAAAAATATCCGCTCATTCTTTGGTTGCACGGCGTAGGCGAAATCGGTGACGACAACAAACTCCAATTGGTACATTTGCACCATATCATTACTTACTTGACCGGAGAGAAAAAACGCGACTTCTTCTTGCTCGTTCCGCAGACACCGACAGGCGAAACGACTTGGGGATCGGGCGTTATCGGGGGCGGAATTACTTTGTCCGAAGAACAGACAAAAGAGTTTCTGAATAATCCTGTAAAATTCGAACAGTACAAAGATGAACTCTCAAAATCAGCAAGCGCAGACGGTCAATATCGTGAGATAAAAACGAATGTGGTTGATGGTAAAATTGAGTTACAGTTTGTTACGCCGATTGAGGCAACGCCGTACGGTTACGCATTGGCAATGATTGAGCAAGTGAGGAAAAAATATCCTATTGACAAAGATCGTATAACTGTTTCCGGTTTGAGTTCGGGCGGTGACGGAACGTGGCGTATTTTGGAGCTTAAGCCGGATTTATTTGCGGCTGCGGTGCCGTTGGTAAGTTGGAATGCGTTGACGGATGAGGCGATAAAGGCTTCGCCGATTTTGAAAAAAATACCGATTTGGGCGTTGTATAGTTCGGATGACAGGGGTATTGATTTCGCAAGATCAGAGTTTGATCGGGTAGAGAAGGCGGGTTGCAATGTCAAAAAATCCGAGTTCGGAATTTGCGGTCACAATGCGTGGACTCCCGCAATGTTGCAAGCAGATATTTTTAGCTGGTTGTTATCGCGCAGTAAGAAGGGCGGTAAGTATGTTGCGGTTGTTGATGCGAATGTTAATCCGGACGAGTTGCAAGGAATTGTGGAAGTGGCAACAAAAGATCCACGCAAGCCGACACTCGCCCCAGAACCGCCAGCATCAGTATCAAAACAGCCTGCAACAACAGCAACTCCGGCAAAACTCATCACAGTACAGCCGATACAGCCCATTCCTCACAAAATTGAAGAACGAGTTGTAGCAACACGTACAACGAGCCGTGCAGAACAGAGTCGAGCGAACGAACGGGGACGTGTAGAACAGAGTCTTGCAAACGAACGGGGACGTGCAGAACAGAGTCGTGCGAACGAACGAGGACGTGTAGAACAGAGCCGTGCAAACGAACGGGGACGTGTAGAACAGAGTCGTGCAAACGAACTGAGTCGCGACGAACTGAGACGTGATATCGAACGGATTCGTGAGATCGAACGGAGACGTACAAATGTAGAAATAACCGAACCAAAACGTTCAACTCCAAATGTCAATATTCCGACTCCGAATGTAAATATTACAAATACGATCCGCACGCAGGAAGAACTAGATCAACGGATAAAAAATTTAGACGTTCCACCGGAAGTGATCGACGTGTGGTCAGATGATTTCTATACAACATTAGCTTGGCAATTTTTGATACAGGGTCACGGGCAGCCAACGGCGGAACACATTAAAGGTTTTGAACGGAATGTAAAAAAACTTTCAACGCTTGCCCGCTTAAAGTTTTTGTTGCGTATTCGTAATGATACAGATAAAGGTTGGCGTAACATGATGAATAGTGGTGACGGTAATTTTTTTATACTTAATATGCCGTTGGAGGTATTGCAATCAATTGAGCGTATGGCTGACGAGACGATTCATGAGCAAAGAACCCGCCAACCTGCCACGAAGCCGAGAGTCCCAAAGACACCGCCACCGCCGAAGCCGATTTCAAAAGAGCAACGGAAACCGGTTGATGAAGTTGTTCAGGAGTCGGTTGAGATTGTTACGCAAGTTGATGGTGAGGATGTGACGGTGTTGGGCAAAGTGATTGAAGATTGTGATCGTATTTGGGCGATGACATCCGACTCAATGTACGGAATGTTTCCGGCAGATTGGGGACAAGAAGCGGAAAATATACCGGAGTTTATTGTTAATTTGGACTCGGACGCATTGTCACAACATCTCGCAAGATCAATCAGCGGCAACGGACAAGATTTTGCCCTAGCATGTAAATCGATCATCGCCCTCACAAATAAACCGATGAGCAGTCCTTGGTTTGAGACGAAAGGCGGACGTTTGAGAAGTGACATAAGTTACTCGCTTTCGCCAAAAGGCAAAATGTTTGTAAGACTCCTAAAAGCAGTCAAAGAGACCAAACCTAACAACTCCGATAAAACAACAAAACTCGCAAACCTTGCCGGTAAAACGCTCGAAAAAATCAATTTGATTTTAAAGTAAAGCTTGATAAACGGTCAAAATATTTTGACAAAATTCATCACGTATTGTGCGTCGTGAGTGATACGAGTTTATGCAACGGAGGGCAGGTGATCGTTCGGTGAGCGGTTGCCTGCCCTTCGTTGCACAATGCGTCGTGATTCGGAACTTTGTACTATGAATATTCGCGGAGTTGAACTCGACTCGCAAAATTGTGAACAGCAAATTATCCGTTCAATTGGAATCAGAAAAGAATAACAATGAAAAAAGTCAAGAAAACAAAAATTGCCGTTATTGATAACAAATCATATATCAAAGTTGTCAGCGAAATAAAAAAGCACATAAAATCCGCACAATATAAAGCAGTACTTGCGGCGAACCAAGAGCTGATTCGGCTGTACTGGAACATCGGTACTGTTATCAACAGACACGCCGTTTGGGGCAATAAGTTTCTTGAAAATCTTGCCGCAGACATCAAGGCGGAGTTTCCAGACCTGACAGGTTATTCTGTTCGGAACCTGGCTTATATGTCGAAGTTCGCCGCCCTTTTTCCACAAAGCGAAATTCTGCAAGTGCCGCTTGCAGAATTAGGAGGTAAAGTTGAAAAGACCGTATCCGCACAATCAAAAAATCAAATTCTGCAAGTGCCGCTTGCAGAATTAGGAGGTAAAGTTGGAAAGACCGCATCCGCACAATCAAAAAATCTAATTCTGCAAGTGCCGCTTGCAGAATTAGGAGGTAAAGTTGGAAAACCCGCATCCGCACAGTCAAAAAATCAAATTCTGCAAGTGCCGCTTGCAGAATTGGAAGGTAAAATTGGACAGACCGTATCAACACAATCAGAAGGTCAAAAAGTACAAGCGTCACTTACACAAATTACTTGGTATCATCATATTGCTCTTATGGACAAAGTCAAAGACATTGAAGTGTATCGGTGGTATGCCGGGCAGACTGCCGAGAACGGATGGTCACGCAATATTCTTGTTCATCAAATTGAAACACGACTTTATGAGCGGCAAAAGAAGGCAAAAAAAACAACAAATTTTCACAGTCGGCTGCCATCACCGCAAAGTGAACTTGCCCTTCAAACACTCAAAGACCCCTATATTTTCGACTTCATAACATTTCGCAAAGGAATGGTTGAGCGGGACATCGAAAACGAACTCGTCAACAATATTACGAAAATGCTTTTGGAATTGGGTGAAGGTTTCGCTTTTATCGGTAAACAGTATCATCTCGAAGTCGGCGGCGAGGATTTTTACATCGATATGCTTTTCTACAATCTAAAACTGCGCTGCTACATAGTTATCGAATTGAAAACAGGCAACTTCAAACCGGAGTATGTTGGTAAAATGAATTTTTACTTATCTGCTGTTGATAACATAATGAAAACTGATCTCGACCAGCCAACTATCGGACTGTTGCTTTGCAAAAATAAAAACAGAGTCATTGCCGAATATGCACTGCGAAACATTGACAAACCCATCGGTGTAAGCGAATATCAACTGACAAAGAAGTTGCCGAGAAAACTTGAAAAATTGCTGCCATCCGTAACAGAAATCGAGCGTCAATTATCCAAGTCCGACCAATAATAACGCTCAC
>JAISQS010000379.1 GCA_031274045.1 Planctomycetaceae bacterium
GTATACTTTTTGCGTTTGATAATTCCTTTTTTTTAACGTCATCGTGAAAATTTGTATAACCAATATCGAGTCTCAACCAATCCGCAACTGGTTACCGATTCCCTCTCCCTTAGTAACACAATGTACCCCCCAATCCGCGCCCTTATCCCCTTATTAAAACATTGTGAATAAGGGGATAAGGGCGAGTGATTTGGATAGCTTCGTTGTTATTAAGGGTGGTGAAGTTGGTACCTGTTGCGTGTCGGTTGTGACTTAATATCCGTAGCTCAAATCGGTAACAAAATCATATTTGTTACGATTGCGAAATGAAATTTTCAAGTGTAAAAAGTATAGTTCTAATTGATTGTATTCGATGTTGCGTTCGTATTCGCAAGATTAGCAGTTGTATCAAAAAATCTCTGGTATTATTTCTGTGTGATTTGGTGACTCTATTTTTTTGTGTTTTTTTGTGTTGTTGTCGTGTTTTTGATTTGGAGATTAAACTGTTTGTACGAAGAATAACGTGTATAAGATATTTATATTTATTGGTAATTTTTGTTTTTTTGTGTTACCGTTATTGATGTTGGCGGTGGTTTGGTGGTTTGTTTTTTGGGTTAATGTTGTGTTTGGGGTGATGGATCCGGAGTCTGTTGATCGGGCTGTATTGATTCGGCAAATTCAATTTTGCGACTTTCAAAAAATACCGCGTGAAGTTGTTGTGCGTGTTGTGAATCGGGTTGATGTTGAGTTTGGGCTGGATGCAAAATTGAAACCTGAATTTAAATTTTCCGCTATTGAAAAACTGATAATTGCAAAATATCAAAACCAATTCCAAAAAAATATTATTGACAAAAAGTCCAACACGCAAACGTCAAGATGCGAATGTAATTTGCAGGTCATTGCCAAAGTGCGTTATTTCCAATTGATGCAAGCTGAAGCCGATGCAGCTATGAAAAGCGAAGTTGATCGTAAAATTGTGATGAAGCGGATTGTTATGGAGGTGAAGTATTGGGACAAGGTTTACCGTGATTTCTTGGCGGCGGCAGATCTGCCGCAACCGACATTCGAGGAAGCTCTTGAACAAATAGAAAAAATGATCTCCGACTTCAAACAAAATGAGTCAGCCGATCAAATAAGAAAAATAGAATTGTTCAAACAAAAAATCTTCAAGTCCCTAACCCAACACGAAGTAAACGATGCCATAAAAAATATAACAAACACAATAAACACCCTATTCACACCAGCCAAAAAAATTAAACAAAAAGAAAAAGCTAAATAATCCCGCCCGAATCGCCGAACGTCGTCAACGCCGACACGATCAAGGTAGGCAACTGACCGCCGGACTTTCTTAGTGAATAGCGTTTTCGGCGAGCGGAGCAAGCCGAAAACAGTGGGGCGGAAAACGCATCGGTAAAACCAAAACACCCAAAACGTAGGGCGTTTTGGTTTTGCCAATGCGTGTTGGCGATCCAGTTGTCGGCTTGCGCCGACGTAACCGCCTGGCGGTCGGTTACCCACCTTACGATCACCAACGCAAAAAAACTTATGTGGCATAACGAGGGGTAAAGCCACCGTCGATAACATTATGCAGATGCATTTATGACTTGTGTAGTACAACAAGGGGCGTTGTCATACGCTATGATATTTGATTATTTCAAGGGCTGATAGGTGGAATTTTTTTCTGACGACAAGCCTTATTTTGTTTTTACGTTGTGGATGAATTTGAAATTTGGGTTTGGGCTTCCTTGAATTAGTGAGCCTTCGAATACTTCTGTCAGGAATTGTTTTTTGCCGTAGGGTTGAGCTTCGGGGTCGGGGTACGAATCCCCTTTTTGCAAAATTACCTGACGTTCCGGTATGCCGCCAAAACTATACGTCCCCGCAACCTGACACGGAAACCAGAATCCTTGCGGTTTTTTTATTGCCGATTTATTTTTTGGCGGAATTGGTTTTGGGGTTGTTGGTTTTGGGGTTGTTGTGGTGTTATTTGCGGTTTTATTTTTGTCGGTTTCCGGTGTGGAGTTTGGTTGGTTTTCGTTGTTGGTATTCTTGGTTGTTTGTGGTTTGTTGTCGTTTCTTAATTCGAGATAGAACTCGGCGTAGCAATGTTCCGGCAAGCGAACAAGACGCGCCGGAATCTTCTTCATACGGCAAAGAGCAACAAACAAACCGCACAAATCTTTACAATCACCTTCGCATTTTTCCGGCGGCATTGCGAGTATAGCTTTTGTGCCTTTTGCGGGGCTGCTTCTGCCTACTTCGCTGTATTTTACGGTTCTTTGGACGTATCGGTAAATTGCCTCAACCTTCTCCCAATCAGTCTGTCGGTCGTTTGTAATTTCACGCAATATTTTTCGCAATTTTGAGCTTACAGCCGAATCGTCAATCTCAATTTTCGGACTCGCTTTTATGTATTGTGTCAAAGTATCAGGAATTTTTTTTGGGATAAAATAAATATCCGTGTCGTCCGGCGGGCTAAGTTCATAATTGACAGTGTCGAACTCAAAAAGTATCTCAAGCCGCTTGTTCAAGCGGAGATTGCCGATTCTGATTGTCAATTCTTTTGCGCCGTTGTTTACGACTCGTGTGTTGAAACCGGCACCGCCGCTTATTCCGCTTGACCCGCTGAGTGAGTCTATCCATTTCACCTTCCGAAACGCGACAACCTCCTGCTCATACCAATCCGCCGGAACCGGCATTGATATTTTGACATTCTCAAGATGCACTCCCGGCTCAATCACTACACCCGCAACCCAAGTCTGCTCCTGTTTTGCACCGCGTTTGGGTCCGAATGTTGAGTCGGATGATGTTTTTTGGACACCTGATTCTGGTTTTTGATCATCCGTTTCTTCGACAAATTTAAATTGAGCGGAAACAATTGAGCCTGAAAAAATCAGATACAAAAAAAACACCCAAATAAACGAAATTCGCATAAACATAATTTTTCCCCCATCAAAAAACAAAACCACAACCAAACGACAAAAAAAATTGCAAAAAAACAAGAACAAAAATAACCCCGAAAATAATATCGTTCAAATTTGAAGCGTTCTGTTTTTTGTTTTTCGTTACCCGTACATTTTTACTCGTTTACACAAGTCGTAAACGTATTCACGCGGCGTTAGCGACGGGGG
>JAISQS010000043.1 GCA_031274045.1 Planctomycetaceae bacterium
AATGTTCAACACCTCCGGTGTTGTTTTAGTCCAAACCACACACGTAAACAAAACGATTTGATCCACCAACACGAAAACATTAACGAAAATAAACCCCCACAAAATCCGAAATAATCAGAAATTTTAAAATACAAGACAAACGAAAAAAGATCATGTAATTATGTCAGCAAAATATCCGCTCTAATCAACCTTATTTTTAATCTCATTTTTCTTAACAAAACAACCTTAGTATCCATTGTATTACCCCAGTCAACAAACCTCGTTACCTTATTATTTCCGTTCCGTTCAGTTCTATGTTTTCGCGTTATTACATTCCGTTAGAAATGTATCGCTCGGTAGAACAATTCACAGTTTACAATTCACAATTTGATTACATTCCGCTAGGAAGGTAATGGAAAGTAAAGGAAGAATATTTTTAATGCAAAATTTGTAAAGTTTGCAAATATTGTCAACAACAGATTACGCATATTTGACAGAATAAAAAACTAATCTGTATAAATCTGTAAAATCTGTTGACAAAAAATTCTCCCAAAAAATATTCTTCCAATACCTTTCATTCCCTTCCCTTCCTTTCCTTTCCCTTCCCTTCCTGTGAGTATATTCCCTCGACAAAATTTTCGTCTATTTCGCATTTTCCTTCTATTCTGTATCTCAAAAAAATTTCAAAATATTTTCCGCGTATCTATTGACAAGGCAAAATGTGGGGGTATTATCTTGCCCCAGTTTGTCAACTTAATCACTACAAACGTTATGACCGGTCTTTCTAATAAGACACCGTAATAAGGCATTGCGGCGGTGCTGGATTGTGAGAATTTAATACGCGTATTGTTTACTGTACGTTGACACTTGTTTGTTTCGCTCTTAATTTTTTAGAGTTTTTTGAAGCGTTGCTTTGACCAAAGGATTGATGATTTTATGTCAAGTAGAAATTTGCTCACGAAGATTGTTGGTGTGTTCGGTTCGTTATTGGATTGGATTTCTGAGTCAAGTTCTGATACGATTCGGCGGCGTGATGGGAAGCGGCGGTTGTCTTTTGAGACACTTGAATCGCGCGAGTTGTTGTCGGCGAATCCTTATTTGATTGATGAGACGGGGACGTTTTATGTTGAGCGCACGGGGGCATCGGCGGAGTATGCGAACTCGCTTTCGGCTTATCTTGTTGATGATGTCAACGGAACAATTGATGGAGTGAATCCGTCGGATGCAGGTTATCTTGCCAAAGCTCAAAGCCGCGTAATCGGTTCGTCTATCTCAAATAACACAAGCACCGATGCCACAGTTTCCTTCTCGCTCACCGAAGATAATATTGGTCAATATCTCGCGTTTTTTGATGTCTGCCAACCGCCGTCCGGTGCCACAGCTTCTTACTTCTTTATATTTGATGCCGCGAATCCTAGCGGGTTTGCAAATTTTATCGGCGAGATTGGAAGCGGAAGTTTGCGGCTTGAGGATAGACCGCATTTTGATAATGACTATGACGATCTTATTGTTGCCACGTATCTTATTCCAAAAGATATTACATCAAGCGGCACCGAATGCGACAACACAAACACCGACAATAATAACGGTGATAATACCAATAGCCAATGTTGCGGTTCAGCTTCGTGTGCCGCTGATTGTAGTTGTTCGGCATTCGGCAACTTGCAATTTGATACTTCGAGCGGAAATCTTAATATTGATTTTGGCGGTGTGTTTTACAATTCTTCAAATAATCCGTCGCGTGTTATTCTGTCGGATTTTCAACTCCCATCTACCGGCGATCTTCCGGAGCGAATTATTGTAACGTTAACGTTCGCTAATCTCGCGCCGATTACTGTTTATTATAGTACGTCAAATTTGAGCAATGATGATATTGCGTCGTTTGGGATTCAGGTTGATGTTTCGACTCTCGCGTCGGGGCGTTATGAGTGGTATCTTGACATTGAATCGGTGTTCAGCGACGGGTCTTCAACATTAACGCAGCGCGACGGATATCAAGACGTGGTGAATTGGCTTGACAGCAGCGCGGGGCGGGCGTGGAATTTGCCGAATCTTGACAGAATCCAAGTTGTTGGCAATGACGGCGTAAATTGGTTGCAGGGTAACGGTAACTCAATCTGGTTTAAGGATAATAATGACGGAACGTACACGGTTGAAAACGGCAGTCAAATCGGCGCAACTCTCGCGAATGTTAACGGAATATTTATCGTTACGGAAAAGAACGGGACAAAATATTCGTTCAACTCCGCCGGTTTTCTCGCGACCAAAACAGACGCTACCGGCAACCAAACCGCGTACACCTACGACTCGCAAAACCGCCTCTCAACCGTCACGACTCCCGACGGTCACACCACAACTTATCAATATAACTCGGCGGGTCTCTTGATAAATAAAATTGATTTTGCCAATCGCGTCACTACGTACAGCTACGACTCGTCGAATCGACTCATCTCAATAACGAATCCTGATCCCGATGGCAGCGGACAACTTTTACCGGCGGTTACAACATTCGGATACCTCAATGCGACTTCACTGATTTCGCAAATTACCGACGCAAACGGAAACGTCACAACTTTTACATACGACGACACCGGAACGATCACAACCGTTACTCGCGGAAACAATATCGAAACGTTGCAACCTTATGGCAATGCTGTTATTGTGGATTTGTCGCAAGCGGGTTATGACTACGATCATCCTGCTGATTTGCAACATGAATCAGCAAAGTTAGGTCAACAGACCGATGCGAATAACAACACGTTTTGGTTTACGCTTGATACGTTCGGCAATTTAACGTACAAAAAAGATGCCGATGGTTACGAGATCAATTATATACGTGACGCTGATAGTAATATTGTGAAGACGATTGAACGGCACGTAACAAATAGCGGATTGGTGTTGGTGCGGACAACTGATTATTCGTATGATAGCGTCGGTAATTTGACTCAAATAAAATATCACGACGGCAGCACGGAAACGTGGACGTATGATCCGATTTTCAACAAAGTGACTTCATACACAGATCAACTCGGTCGTCAGACGATTTACGAGATTGATCCGAACAACGGACTCGTGTTATCGGTGCGTCAGGTTGTCGGCAATATTGACAGTCAACTGAACGGAGAGAACGATGATGTTGTTACAAGTTACGTCTACACGACTGCTCCGCTTTTGCCGAATGATCCGCCGGCTGGTTTGGTCAAGACGATCACGGACGCACTAGGAATTGTAACGTCATTTGATTACAACATGTGCGGTCACGTTGTCACTATCGTCGAGGCGTTCGGAACGTCTTCTGCCGTAACTTTCCATTTCGAGTACGATTCATTCTGCCGTCAATCGGCATCAATTGACCCGCTCGGTCGTCGAACTGAATATTTGTACGATAATGTTAATAATCTTGTCAAAGTGATTTTGCCCGCCGAAACTAGCGAAACGCCGCTTGAAATAAATTACGCTTACGACGCTCTCGGGCAAGTTATTCAAGTCACCGATCCAAACGGCGCAACGATAAATTACACGTACAACCAAGACGGAAATATTTTGAGCGAAACGTTCAATGACCCCGAAGGTGTGTATCCGCCGAATTTGACTCTGTTCACTTATTCGTACGATAATGCGGGCAACTTGATCTTCCAATACGACTCAGTCGGGCGTTACACCGGTTTTGTCTACGATAGTATGAATCGCGTGCGTGCTGTCAAGTCAGGCGATCAGAATAAAAATGTTACCGATTTGCAGATTCAATATGACGGATTCGGTCGCGTGATTCGCGAGCAAAACGCGGTCGGCGAGGCATATTCATACAAATATGATATCTTCGACCGGCTCATTGAAATCAAACG
>JAISQS010000456.1 GCA_031274045.1 Planctomycetaceae bacterium
TTCGAGTCAAAAAGCACCTTTAATCTTTGCGAGACAACTCCAGAAGATTTACAACGTTTTACGCTCTCTCATTACGGTATTCCCGAACCGGATTCCGGCACGCCGCGAAGTAATAAACATGTTCGATATTTGTTGGGAGTTCTTGGGCTTTTTATGATAACGATCACCATTTGGAAATTATGCAAAAGAAGCAGACGCAAAAAAAATGAAAACGATTAGATTTATAACAGACGGCAGTCATTAAAATTTGTTGCGTACAAAGGACACGAAGATTCAATTTTCAGATTACACAATTTTATATAACGGTCTCTTTTAATATACTTTCTTGCATATTAAAATCAGTCGTTTGTCACAAGAATAAATTTCGCGTATTGTATTTTTTCGTTTGTTTCACGTTTAAAAATAAAAAAAGATATGAAAATAAATTTTTTAACTGGTTGCTTTATGTTTATCTTTCTCATAATGTTTTCATTTATTGAAACGATAACGTTATTTGCGGACGATGTAATTGAACGAGTTTATGATAGTGAGGAGTTGATCAAGTTGTGGGATGAATACTTGCATAAAGTTTGTCATGTCAAGGGGACGGTCGAGTGGGTCTACAAACGTAACGGGGTTGTTGATGTTGAGAAAAAGTTAGATATTTTTTTCGATTATCCTTTTGCAGCGCGCGAGACGGTGCGAAAAGATGAGTCCGGTAATATTTTGCGGGGAGCCAGAGCTTACGGAAAGGATTACAATTTCATAATCAGACAATCACCACCGCAAAACGATCAACCGATAAAATGGCGAATAGATGAGTTGCTTTTTGAGCCTGTTCATAAGATTGCGCGCGGTGCTGTTTTTCCGCCGTTGTCAGTAAACGATGTACCCAACGATCCCATCTCTTTTGGAATTTGTATATACATGTGCAAGAGTTTAAGCGTGAGCGGCGATTTTGGTTATCTTCCTAATTTTGCAAAACAAGACGAATTTAAGATCATGAGTAACGAGTTGATCACGGATGAGAATGGTAACAAGTTTCAGAAAATCCGATTTACGTTTTACACTGCCGATTTGGGCAAATATCCATACGAGGTTATTGATGAGAAAAATCCAACCAATATAGAAGGGGAAGTGTTTCTGACAACCAAATATAGATTGATTGCCAAATCTACAACATCTTGCCGATATGGCAAACAACTCAGAGAAATTAAACATAATAACTTTTACGAAGAAAAAAGCGACATCCCACTTTCAGCCGCGATAGACATCAAAATAGATGATCACGACGGTACTCCTGTATACGAGAAAAACTACACGTACAAAAATTTTGAGATATACCACGAAACTGATCACAAGCGGTTTACTCTTTCGCATTATGGCGTTCCTGAACCTGATCTTGGCAATTCGCCGCGCCGTCCAAATTATCTCCGTTATATTTTACTTGTATCGGCGATACATTTGATTTTGACTGGTGCGTGGAAACTAAATAGACTTCGTAAAAAATAACAAAGATGACAACTCTAAAATATTATTTGCGATTGATTGGTACGGTAGCAGTTTTGGTTTTGTTGATCTGTACCGTTGCATTCTTCTGGTTTGGTGAATTCAATACATTTGTAGCTTATTTCAAAGGCGAATCGTTTGTTATTTCTCCGGCGTTTTGTGATCTCGGCGTGAATGAGGCGGGCAAAGAGCGTGACGCTGTATTCGAGTTGACAAATTTTACAAGCGAGCCGATTTCGATCATTGGCGAGACATCCGGTTGTAATTGTGTGTTTACGGAGTCGTTGCCGATTACCGCCAAGCCGCATAAAACGGTTAAAATAAAAATCAAATCGCAATTGCCCCGCTATACCGCAAACTACGATCAAACAATTACGCTTATGGTTGCCGATTCGGATCGTTTGGTAATGTCTCCTGTTCGCATTATTGCAACGATAAATAATCCCTTGCCGCCGCCCGCGAGTCCATCAACTCCTCCAACACTTGCTCCGCCGCCGCCACAAATCGAAACCACCGCCAACAACCACACGCCCAACACAAAAAACTTCCAACCAATCACAGTTATCAAAATACCAACAGATCAAAAATGAAGAAATCATTTCAACTCTCAAAATTGCCTCTGTTTTTTTTATGTTTGGTGATGGTTTTGTTGGTGTTACCGATTTCTTTTTGGTTTAGTTATGTTGACAGTGAGGAGAATCGTCTTGCGTCTGGTTTGATTTATCTTGAGCGGGCTGATTATTCTTCGTTCCATGTTAATCCGCCTTTGTCGAATGTGGTTGGTGCGTTTCCGTCGTTTGTTGCGGGTGATTATTGTCCGACGAGGACGGATTTGGGTTATCATCTTTTCGGGCGGATGGAATCCAAAGCCGGAAGCGTTTGGATGAAAAAAAACGAACACCACCACCAATCAATAACCGCCGGACGCTGCTGCATGATCATCTTTCCTCTACTCGGCACAATTGCAATCTACCTCTCAACAAAACAACTCTTCAACAACATCACCACCGCCATCATCGCCTCAATCATCTGGATAACTTGTCCGTATATTTTGGGACATGGCGTTTTGATTTGTCCCGATGTTCCTTCGGCTGCGGTTGGTTTGTTGGCGGTTTATTTTTTTTGGCGATGGCTGAAGAAACCTGAAATGTTGGCGGCGTTTATTGCGGGAATTATTCTTGGGTTGGCGGAGTTATCAAAATTTACGTTGTTGATTTTTTATCCGTTGTTTGTTTTGATTTGGCTGATTTATCGGTTGCCGGAATTGCGAACTTTGTCAAGACGAGATTTCGTTGCGCAAATTGGACAACTCGTTTTGCTTTTTGCGATGAGCATTCTGATCATCAATATGGGCTACCTTTTTGAAGACACCGGAAGAAAACTCGGAAAGTTCAAATTCCAAACTACACTCTTCACAGGTTGCGAAAATCTCAAAGATGTTCCGCCAATCGGCGGGAATCG
>JAISQS010000478.1 GCA_031274045.1 Planctomycetaceae bacterium
GCTTGGTCTGATATTGTTGCCCCGTTGGGGCGAAGGTTATTTGTAATCAATTATCGTAGGGCGTTGCCCTACGCTATGATATTTTGCCCTTTCAGGGCGTTGATACATTGTATTGACACAGTGTATTGACACAGTGCTTAATAAAAGGCACGATGTAAAAGCCCCACAAAAAACGAAATAATTAGAAAATTTATTCTCGACAATTCAAGTGCGAGCGGTTTAAGATGATTGTTGTTTACCCATGCTTGTAATCTATGATAACGGCGTTATAATTTGCGCCTTAATCGGCAGGGGTTGCGTGTTGATGTGTGTTGCTGATTTTGTTTGGTCTGTTTGCGTCAAGTGTTGTAATGTCTTGTATGTTTTGGTTTTTTTGGCGTGGGACAAGAGAGAGTTGTGCGGAGGCTGTGAGTTAGTTATCGGTTTCCGTTTTGTGAGAAGTCTTTTTTCAATGCAGTTCAGCGTAAAGTTGTTTCGTGATTGAAAGGGCGGGCAAGCGATATAGTTTATTTGGAGTAAAAAAATGTCTATGATTTCGGAAGTGCTTTTTTATTTGACCTCGCATGATTTGGCAACGGTTATCACCTTTTCGGGGCTTGCGATGTTGCCGGCGGCTGCGGTTTTCGCCGCTTCGGAACAGTCAGGTAACACCCCCCGCCGAGCCGCAAACGACGGCGATGCCAATATCGGTAACAACGATACCGCTCAACCTCAACGAGATATTGAGCCGTTGAAAAAGCGTGCGGCTGAGTTGGAGCGGGTGACGGCTCGTTCAATTGAGCAGAGTGAGGAGTTGTCTGATATCTATGTCGAGTTGGCAACTGTTGCTTATAAAGAAGACGAGGAACTTGAGACTATTATTTATCTCTTTAACCGAGCGGAAAAAATTCTGAACGATACTCTCGCACAAGGAGACGATAACGAAATACGCAGGAAACTTGGGAATGTCTATTTGCATCGCGCTGTTGCCTACAATGATTTTGACGAGCTTGATACTGCGATTGAGTCTTATGATGCTGCGTGTGCGGTGTTGAAGCCGCTTGATGATGCGGGTGACGGCGAGGCGAAATATGATATTGCCGGTATACGGCTAAATCGCGGGACAATCTACCACCAACAAGGCGACTACCAAAAAGCAAAAAAAGACCTTGATGAGTCCTTTCTCGCTTTTCGCGCCGTCGAAAAAATAAGCGATCTTGATACAAGATTTTTCATGGCGAAAGTCAGCGTCGCACAAGGACGCTTATTGCAAGATATGGGCGAGCCTCTTGAAAAAGTTGTTGACGCGTACAATCGCGCGATGCGGCTTTTTGTTGAGCTTATAGATATTGGTCAAATGGAACACGAACAAGAACTCGCAAACGTACTAATCGACAGATGCTCCGCAACATACACCGATTACAAAACACGAGAATTCGAATCCGAAGCCGAAAGATTAAATAAAATCGGAGACGTGTTGATTGATGTCGGACGCGGTATCGAAATTCTTGAACGTATCGTAGCCGCCGAGCCGCAAAACTTTGACTGCCAGTTCGACCTCTTCAACGCAATCACAACAGAAGGCGCGATACTACTTGAAATAGAAAAATACCACGAAGCCGAAAAAGTATACACCAAAGCAGCCGAAAATTTCAACAACTTCAAAGAAATTGAAGAGCCGGTAATAATGGAACATTTCGCGCACGTGTTCGAAAATCGCGGTATTTGCAGAATGAATCAAGCTAACTTCAACGCCGCTATTGACGACTTCAACGAAGCGATTGAGCTGACAGAAAAAATCCAAGATGATGCCTTCGGATTGGATGAAGATGAAAAATATGAGTTCATGTTGCCGTTGGTTGGATTCTACGCAAACCGAGCGACCGCATGGGAAAGACTCGGAGACAAAGAACGAGCGATCAATGATTGCGATAAAGGCAACAACGTCGTCACAACCCTAAAATCAAAACTAGATAAAGATTCCCAAGACGAACTGGAAAGCATCAACTCAACCCTACAAAGTCTACGCGAACAGCTCACAAAACAATAGTAACAAATTCTGTCGTTGTTCGTGCAAATAATTCACAGAAAGGTAAAGCGTTATGCTGCACCTCTTTGCCGCGAAGCGGCGACGGACTGGAACGCGGGCGTCCCGCCTTGCTATACCACACATCTTTCGATTCTTATTTTTTTAGAGAATACGGAATAAACAAAATATGCGAAACAAACGAAATTTTACCATCAACTCTTTTCGTTTATTTTGTATTTTTCGTATGTTTTGTATTCTCAAAAAAACTTGTGTAGCATAACGACACGTTCCAGTCCGTCGCCGCTTCGCGGCATATAACAATGGCAACACCCCAATAAATAACCAAAAACTAATCTGTAATCTGCAAAATCTGTTGACAAAAAATTCTCCCAAAAAATATTCTTCCAATACATTCCCTTGCCTTCCTGTTAATCAATTTACTACGAGTGAGAATCAATTTACTATGAGACGGCGTTTTTGTAGTATTCGATGTATTGTTGCAAGATGATCTGTTCGTCGTAATTCTTTTTTGCAAATTCGTTGGCGGACTTTCCGAAGTTTTTGGCTAGTTCGGGGTTTTCCAAAAATTGTATGATTCGTTCGGCTAGTATTTCGGGGTTTTCGGGCGGCACGAGAAAACCGGATTTTTTGTCTTGGATAATTTCGCCTAGACCGCCCACGTCTGAAACGATAATTGCCCTCTCCGCAACCGCGTATTCCAAAACGGCGTTGGAGAAACTTTCCGAATGGCTTGACAAAACCGCGACATCGAAAAGCGGCAGCATCCGTACCGGATTGTTAATTCCGCCGTACCAAATGATCCTGCTTGCCGTTCCTTCGCGTTTAGCCAGACGGACAAGCTCATCTTTATAGTCAGCGTCTTGTTCGCCGACGAAGAGAAACCACGTTTTGGGATATTTGTTCAAGACAATTTTCGCCGCACGAATCAACGTCGGATGATCCTTGATCGGGCGTACTGTCGCGACCATCCCGACAATCTTGCCGTCTCCAAAATCATTTGTTACTTGGCTGTCAACAGAAGATAACCGACGCTCTTCGGAGAACAATTCTTCTCTCAAAATAGGCTCCGAAAGTCCGGTCTGAATCCGCTCCAACGCGATAGGATTGCGAATCACCTTGATAGAATCGAGTGGTATTTTATAGTTGTCAAAAGCAGCCCGCCGAGCCGCTTCGCTGTTGGCAATATAACGCGTGCGAAGTAAACGCGAAAACCAAAATATCCAACGATACCAAGAATTACGATCATAACCGCAATCACGCAAGTTACCAATCACAATACCACACCGCCCCAAAAACGATGCCATCACCGACGCAAATTCGCCATTGGGACTGAACGCTTGGATGAGGTCAATTTTATTTTTCCTGATGTAACGCAACAAAAAAAATAACCGGCGAAACCAAGAAAAATACCCATGACCGAACCGCTCGCCAAGCACCATTACGTCTCTCCCGAAATTAAACGTCTCAGGATAACGAAATGTTGAAAAAATAATAAAATGCTTCTCAAATTCAGAATCAGGGATATTTTTCAAAAGCCAAATTAAATTTTGCTCACTCCCCGCACGCGAAGAATAAAGCTCATCTATCAAATAAAGAATACGAATCGGTTTCACGATATTTTTTTATTTTTTATGTTTTGGAGTTGATGTTGATGTTGATGTTGATGTTGATGTTGATGTTGATGTTGATGTTGATGTTGATGTTGATGTTGGGGTATTTGGAGCTGATGTTGGAGTATTTGGAGCTGATGTTAGTGTCGGCGAGTCCCGCAACATTTTTTGTCCGTAACGACAACAAGATAATACCCCCCTTTGCAATTGTCGGCAATACAGTAATCCAAGTTAGATGACCGTTTCGCCGCGCCTTCCGCGTTCCAGTCCGCGTCGCTGGCGCGACTAGAATATAGAACAGCGAATTTTCGTTTACTTCGTATTTTTCGTTTACTTCGTATTTTTCGTTTGGTTCGTATTTTCAAAAAAATTGGAGGTTGTTTGGTTAATTCTTTGTAAATTGGTCTTGTGTTGAAATTGGTTTGCTGTTATCCTTCGCGTTGTTGTTTGGGTGTTGTTGGTGATGTTGATTTGGGCTGGCGTGCAAAGGGTGTTATAAAATTATTTGCGAACTTTGGATCAAAATCCTTACCGGCATTTACCAATATTATTTTTGTACAAAAGAGTTTTTTTATACTTCTGATGTTTAACTATTTTTTTAATTCAAGTTCATCTGATAAATCGCGGCAACCGAATAAATCTTTTACTCAAAATGGGGTGGAGATTGGTGATGATGGAGTTGTTTCGTGTGTGGATATTTTGGATTCGGGTTCTGGTATTCAGTCGGAGATTGAGGAGACGTTGAGTTTTGAGGGACCGCCGGATTCGATGATAACGGTTGCGGGTCGGGTTTATCTTTATTTTGCGGGCAATGGATACTTGGGCTTGCAAGCGGCGCCGGAAGTGATATCTGCAACATGTGAGGCGGTATTGCGTTATGGGATTGGCACGGGGACGGTGCGAACGGCGTTTACGTCTCCTCCGGTGTTTCAGGTTGAGCGTTTGGTTAATAAGTTATTGGGTACGGATCGTTCTTTTTATACGGTGTCCGGTTATGTTGCCAATCAGATTTTGGTTGAGTCGCTTGAGGGGACGTTTGATCGGATATTTATAGATGAGTCGTCTCATTATTCTTTGTTTGATGCGGTCAAGCGGATACGCGGGTCTCGTTGTCGTCCAATAACATTTAGTCATGGTTCGCCGGATGATTTGCGTGAGAAGTTGGAAGGTAATTTGCAAATCAAGGAGAAGCCGTTGGTGATTACGGATGGCGTTTTTTCTTTACTTGGTACAATTGCGCCGATTAGTGATTATGTTGGTTTGCTTGCGAATTATGATGGGGCATCGTTGTTGGTTGATGATGCGCATGGTTTTGGTGTGATTGGGGACAAGGGGCTTGGGACACTTGAATATTTCAACATAAATCCGGCTTCCGTAAATCGCACAATACAAGATTCAATAGACAACTTTAATTTCTGTAACGAAAATACTGACGAGATTGCTACCAATATTTATCAAGCGTTTTCGCTTGGTAAGGCGGTTGGCGGCAGCGGCGGGATTATTGCCGGCAGTGAGACTTTTGTGCAGCAGCTCAAAGACAAAACTACGGTTTATCATGGTGCGAGTGCGCCGGCGAGTCCGATTGCGGCTGCGACGGCGATGGCGTTATCGATTGCGGCGAAGGGGATATTGAGAAAAAAATTGATGTCGAATACGGAGTTGTTGAAGAGCAAATTACGCGGGCAAGGGTTTGAGATCAAAGATAATTTATTGCCGATTGTGATATTGACGTTGGGTTCGGCGATGAATATGAGGCGAATCCAAAAGGAGTTGTCAAATCGTGGAATATTGGTGTCGTATTTACCTCGCTATCCGGGTCTGGGTTCGCAAGGTGCGTTGCGGATAGCAGTATTTGCAACACACACGCCGGAAATGATTCTGGAACTAACAGAAACACTAGGCAAAATCGCAGGAAATTAACACAGAATCAAACCAGATTTCTTTTTTTATTTGTCAATAGATTTTACGGATCAGTTTCTGATTATTTCGGATTTTGTGGGAGGTTATATTTGGCGGTAAACTTCCGATTTATCATTGCCCCTGAAAGGAGCAAATGTCATAGCGTAGTACCAAGTTCTATAATTGTTCTTGCATGATTTAGGGGATTTTTCACAGAAAGGCAAGAGAAGGTAATGGAAGAATATTTTTAATATATCAGTGAAATACCTCAACGTTGTCGTAAAACAAACCTTATTTACGACCTGATTTTCTTACAAAAACAACCTTAGTAGACCGCGAATCATCCACAAACATAACCTTATTACCTTATTATTTCCAATCCGTTCTATGTTTTCGCGTTATTACATTCCTAGCGGAATGTAATAGGATATTTCGCTGATATATTACGAATATTTTAATGTAAAGTTGGCAAATATTGTAAACAACAGATTACTCATATTTGACAGATTTTGATAAAAAACTAATCTGTGTATAAATCTGTAAAAATCTGTAAAATCTATTGACAACATTATATTCTTCCACTACCTTCCATTAACTTCCTGTGAATTATTACCCCGAATAAAAATTATGCAATGGAAATTAGAGAACTTGGTACTACACGATAACATCAACCAAAATCCGTTTTGCCAATTTGCCAAATCAAAATCAAATTGTCCCCCAAATATGAAGGAGAAAATTTTATGGAATTAAATGAATCATCGGAATGTGCGAATCACGGATTATCAGATGATTCGCACGACAATTCACGCAACAATTCACACGAATCAGCTAATGGCAACAAAATAGATTGGTCGCGATTCACGGCAATTGTCGGCAAATCAACACGAGTTCTTTTGACAGCACACAAACGACCGGACGGCGATTGTCTCGGAAGCGAAATCGCAATGCACCACATCCTCAACCGACTCGGAAAGGATGTCCGCATTCTGAATCATCACCCCGTGCCGTACTCGCTTTTGTTTTTGGATAAGTCGCGTTGGGTACGTTGCTTTGGGGATTTGGATGATGAGATGCGTCAATGGTTATCTGGTGTTGATTTGGTAATGATTCTTGACACGAGCGTCTGGTCGCAACTCGGTGATGTTGCCCAAATCGTGCGTGAGATGTCGGCAAAGAAGTTGGTTTTGGATCATCATGAGACTTGGGAGGAGCTTGGGGCGGAGCGTTTTGTTGATTCGGCGGCGGAGGCTACGGGGGTTGTAGTTGTACGGGCTGCGGCTGCGCTTGGCGTGGAGTTGGATCGCGCGATCGCGGAGCCGTTGTTTACGGCAATCGCCACCGATACCGGTTGGTTTGCCTACTCAAGCGTTACTGCGGAAACGTACAGAGTTGTTGCAAAATTGATCGATGCCGGTGTGGTCGCATCTGATATTTACAAAGAAATCTATGAGCAGGAATCAATCGAACGGATTCGTCTAATCGGCAGAACGCTCGCAAACGTGGAGACGTTTTTTGACGGCGATTTAATGCTCGCAAAAATTACGTTGGCAGATTTGGCAGCAGTCGGAGGAGAACAATCAGACTCGGAAGGATTGGCAAGCATGATTCTCAAAGTCAAAGATTCCAAAATATCCGTCTTGATTTCGGAATTGGATGACGGCAGCTTCAAGATAAGCCTTCGCAGCCGCAGCAATATCGATTGCAGCAAACTAGCAAGTCAATTTGGCGGAGGAGGACACAAAAAAGCAGCAGGAGCAACTCTACACCTAACATACGAAGAAACAAAAAACAACATCATCAACGCAATCAGCAAAACATTGGAAGCCTCTGAAAAATAAATAGACTCGTTCCGGTTATTGTTGTGGCGTTCGGCGGGAAGGCGTGAGGTGTTAGGTTCGTTGCCGCACGCTTTCATGTCTTACTGTCTACCTTTCTTCGTTGAAATTGTGATCTGGATTTTGACCCGCGTTTAAAAGTATTAGGGTTGTTTAGCGGAAATTTTTCAGTACAATGCCATCGGTCGTTGTGGTGTTTGTTGATCGTCAAGGCGGTCGGATTGAAATTACTGATTACATTCGGATTTTGAGTGAGGTATACATTTGCAAGGAAAGCTCCGATTTATTTGACCCTTTCAATGTCGGATAAAATTTTGTAGATTTCCTTTCAAAACGCACCTCCCACAAAATCCGAAACTATCAGAAAAAATAAAGTAAACAGTTATATATCAGCGAAATATTTTTTCTGGAAAACTGCAATTGTGTTAAATAATTTTCCTGACTATTTCGGATTTTGTGTTGCTGATCACCCTGAAAGGGCAACATATTCTAGCCCGCCGCAACGCGGCGGGTTACGTTTTTCCAATATCCATCGCCCTGAAAGGGCAACATATTCCAGCCCACCGCAACGCGGTGGGTTTGGATATTAAAAA
>JAISQS010000574.1 GCA_031274045.1 Planctomycetaceae bacterium
TCCGACGCATGCGATAACTTCTCAAGCAACTCCGGCGAAGTAGAAATACTAAGTCCATGCACAGAACCATCACCAACCAAAAAGTTAATTATGCCCGAATGCAAACTACCAAATTGAGGATGGGTGGGACCGAATGGAGCTCCGGTCGGTGCATAAGCCGCAGTTTTTCCTCCGCTTCCTTCATCCGGTTGCTTGGCAAAATAATTTTTGTAAATAGAGCTGTAAAGGTCACGCCCAAAAGAACAACCTGCTCCTTCTGTTGTCGCTCCCAAATACGTACAATCGAAATGATAATTATTGGCAAGCATACCACTACCAGACATTTGGCAAAAGTTTATTTTTGAAATCGGAATGTGTTTTTCGCCATAAAGTAGCTGATTACTCAATCCGTCCGAAATCGAATCAAAAACCGTCGTTTCACGGTTTATACCTGATGAAGCCGGATTTATACCAAGCATTTTTATTGCACCAAACCAACTACTATGCCATGCGAAATTTCTAACGAATTGATGACTTCCCCAAGCTTGGTCTGCAAGCGGATCTGAATCTGAAGCTACCCTGTAATGTACGACAGCAGCATAATCACCGAGCGGACCTTTGGAATTTTCATCCGTATCTGTTCCTATACTATTCTTTGAACCGGAGCGTCTTGTTGGACATCGAAAAATTGAAACCGATGCAAGACCTTTCCGTTGACCATCATCAAGACCATCCCACCATGTTGTTGGAATACCATCAAATGGAAAATTGGTTATCGTACTCGTGAACAAGTTATAAGTATTTTCTTGTTCAATGAACGGGTACAAGGCAACAAAACCTGAAACCTTAAACACTCCCGAATTCGCCCCGTAACCGTAAGGAACTATCATGCCCTGTGCGTCATGAAATACGTGTGCGGCGATTCCGATCTGCTTCAAATTATTTGAGCAAGTCATTCGCCTTGCAGCTTCACGTGCTGATTGAACTGCGGGTAAAAGAATTGCAATCAAAACGCCTATAATTGCAATCACCACAAGAAGTTCAACGAGAGTGAAACCCCTAAAAAGCAAATAACGTAGCCCCCCCCCCCTTGCCTATTTTAACATGAGTTAATGCTATGTTAAGTTTGGCTTCGAATCTTAAATTTTTCAAAATTTATAGTCTCCTGTTTTTCTTAAATGGTATGTTACTTCTGTTTTTTTGCCCATTACTCGGGCGGTCAGTTTTAGTTGTTCCATCGCCGACAACCTTAAAAAAGCAACACTATACCGTTTGCATTTATAGTCTATCTCTTCACCGTTCGAATATAGACGTGAATGTTTATCCGTCTTCATTAGCGTGAGCAATCACTATGCCATCAGACAAAAAAATATTTTTTGTAACAATAAATACCACAACCAAACAAAATCAAAAATTCACAAAAACCCCTGAAAATTTAAGAGCAAATCAGAACATAAAAATTTTCAACATGCAAAAAACATCAAAACATCAAAAATAAATTTTGAAATAATTCTATATTCATCCCGTTAAATTTCACGGCTAACATTGTGCAGTCATCAAATATCACGGCTAGAATCATCAAATATCACGGGCAATAACGCACCAAAAAAAACGTACAACAAGCAACAAGATTTTTTATGAATTTTTTTGTACAAAAATTCTGACATCAATTTCGCACTTCTATTTTGTGTCCGACAAGTCTGAAATTTGACACAATATCCCTCTATATTACATCACAAAAAATACGTCACCAAAACAACAATTTTTTACCGACTCAATTAGCGCAACAATATCTGTTACTCAAACTCCGTAAGAGCAAATTTTGATTTTGCCGGATTTTGCTGGTATGAAAATTGCGAAATTGTAGTTCACGAGATTAAAGTGATCTTGTGTTTTTTTCTGATTGTTTCGGATTTTGTGTGGGATTCACATTTGCAATGAAACATCCATAAAAAAAGAAATAATCAGAAAATGTAAACCTATAAACCTAAAAATTAAGAAAGGGTAAAAAATGACAATACGTCAAACAAAAAACGAATTTAAATTGTTCACAAATCTGTTTAATTTTATATTGACAGGTTTGTTTATTGTTTTGGGATTATTGATTTCATCTGCCAATGCCGCAGAAAAAGATCCCAAAGTTACTGATGATACAGCCAAGCAAGATAAGATTGTTGATTCGCTTGATGACGCGAAGACAGCTCTTGAGGCGAGTGCGTATTTTAACGTTAAAAGAAATGAGTTATTGAAGTCGCTCACCTTGACCAAAGAACGCGAAGAACAACTCAAAATATTAAAAACGCTTCACAAATTGACGCTCACTGCTTCGGAGAAAATTATTGAGGTGGCAGATACGGAGGCGGTGCGAAGCTCTGCAATTTACCAAAAAATCGCCGCACTCAGATCGCTTGCTCAATCAGACAGCGAGAACAGTGCCGCGCATACGGCAAATTTGAATAAATATCTGAAGGAGTTGTCGCAAGATGAAAAATTCAATCATATTGTCAACGGCGAAAAGTACAACATATTTTTATATCAACAGTCGTCTGAACTTTTAGCAAAACCATCCATCGAAAAATTTGACAACTTCATCAGCGAAATTAAAAAATGGTCAAATACCCAAAAAGACCCAAAACCACTCTTCGAAGCAGTAGCTCTTTCAAGCCGCCGTCAACTACAAAGTATTGACGCGAACTTGTTGCAAAAAACAACAGATGAACTTATCGCATTTGTCAAGTCAGACGAAAGTAAACTTTCGGAAAAACAGAAAGAGGAAGCTGTCGCACAACTCGGCGGATTCTCAAGACGATCAATCGGTGCCGACCCCAAAATTTACGGCAAAACAACCGATGGCAATGATTTTAATTGGGAATCATTGCGAGGAAAATATGTGGTTGTCCAATTCACTTCGTCATGGTGCGGTCCTTGCAAATTCGAGTTGCCCGGTCTGAAAGAAGCTTATGAAAAATATCACGATAAAGGACTCGAAATAGTGTCAATTTACGTTTGGGATAAACTCGACGCAAGCAAAAAATCTATCGACAGTGAAAACGTACCTTGGATAACAATTTCAGAAGAATTGACCAAAGAAGCAAACCTCCCCGAACACGCGAAAGTATACTCAATTCAAGGAATCCCAACCACTTTCATCGTAGATAAAGAAGGAAAAATTATCTCAACCGACGCACGCGGCTCACAACTCCAAACAAAATTAGAAGAACTATTCGACAAAAATAAAACCGAAAAATCAAAAGAACGGGAAACGTTATAAGGTAAGGTAACGTAAGGCAACATAAGGTGGGTAACCGACCGCCGGGCGGTTACGTCGCCAGTAAATCATTATCGCTCGCCGACAGTAGGAGCGGAAAACGCATCGGCAACGTGAGGTGGGCAACCGACCGCCGGGCGGTTACGTCGGCGCAAGCCGACAACTGGATCGCCAAAACGCACCGGTAAAACCAAAACGCCCTACGTTTTGGGCAATTTGGTATATCAACACGTTTTCCGCCCCCTCCGTTTTCGGCTTGCTCCGCTCGCCGAAAACGTAACCGCCCAGCGGTCGGTTACCCACCTTACGATCACCAATCCGTTTTGGCGTTCCGTTCAAACTTGTTTGGTTCTATTACACACAGAGGCGGGCGGGACGCCCGCGTTCCAGTCCGTCGCCGCTTCGCGGCAATTGTCAGCTACGCCGACGTAACCGCCCAGCGGTCGGTTGACTACCTTACGATCACCAATCCGTTTTGGCGTTCAGTTCCAACTTGTTTTGTTTGGTTCTATTGCGCACAGAGGCGGGCGTCCCGCCCGCCTCTGTGCATTAGGAAACCGAACGAGTTTGGAAGGAACGCCAAGACGTGTTGGAGAACATTTGCCAACCCGTTTTGGCGTTCCGTTCAAACTTGTTTGGTTCTATTACACATAGAGGCGGGCGGGACACCCGCGTTCCAGTCCATGCCGCTTCGCGGCAATTGTCGGCTACGCCGACGGGTGATGATTTGGAATATCATCAATACGTTTCCCGCCTTATTGCCGCCTTATTTTCTTAACAAAACAACCTCAGTAGCTTAAACAACCTCAGTAGCTTATTTGTTATCGTATGGTTTTAGCTCTTTCCATGCGGGTGCTA
>JAISQS010000641.1 GCA_031274045.1 Planctomycetaceae bacterium
TTGATCCCAAAAAGTGATGGCATAAAACAATAAAATTTGGTCTGAATAGATTTACTGCATATACTTTTTGTTGTTACAAAAGCCTATGTTTTGCTTAACATTTTAGTTTTCTTTACACCCATGCTTCGATGTATCTTGCTAGTTTGTGGAAGTCGCTTCCTACTTGGATTGGTCTTTCGTATGCGCGTAATTTGCTCATGTCGATTAACTCTTCGAATGCCGGAAATGATAGGTTCATTGTTTGTCCGACCGAGACCATGATTCCGTTTTTGCCAAGCTCAGTCAACGCCCTGTAACCTCCTATCCCTATTTGACTCCCTAGTACGATGTCAAAAGCAGTTGGCTGATTACAACGGACTTCGTAGCCGAATTGCAGACCGACTAATTTTTTTGATTTACCAGTTCTTTTTTTGTATTCGTCGGCAATAAGCCGCCCAAGACGGCTGCTGTATTTTAGCTGCGATACGGGAAAATGTCCGAATGAGTCCGGCTTCAACGACTTGTACTCATCATCCGAACAACACATGCGAATTTCAGATAACGGCAAAAATTCCGCTATCCCCTCCGACACTACCGCAACAAAAGATTTTTTATCCTCCCTCTCGCGAGCTTGAATAACATCAACACAACGTCCCACCAATTTCTCAACATTTATGATTTGCCGATGCAATACTTCGCCGTTTTCATCATTCATAATTTTGCCGGTCTCAGGATCAACCGTCGGCTCTTTGTCGTACCAAGATTCGTGAATGTCCTCAAGCCCAATCACCATGCTCGCTTCGCCTGCAATTGCAGCACCATAGGCGAGCCAAGCGGCTTTGCGACCCATTACTTGTGAGATGTATCCGGTGCCGGTCGCCTCCGAATCCGCCAGCAAATTCCGCATCTCCAACGCCAACATCTCAACCGCCGTAAAATATCCGAACGTGAAATCAATTCCTTTGTAATCGTTATCGATTGTTTTGGGCAAATGTATAATTTTCAGCCGTTTTTCGTTCGCGGGCATTGCGTCCATTACCAATTTGAATTTCGCGGCAGTTGTCAAAGTATCATCGCCGCCGATGGAAATGAGAGCGTCAATACCGAGCGATTTGAGTGCCTTGTGAACTTTGATCAACGGTTCGGTTTTGTTGGGATCGCTCAAATCATCCGGCTTTTTCAGCAACTTGCCCGGATTAGCCCGCGCGGTGCCGATAACAATACCGCGCGATGTCCGCAACCCCTCTTCAATACATTTATCAAGACGTATATAATGCTCGCCCTCTTTGAGTTTGTCGCCGTCTTTGTATTCTGCGAGGTGCGTGTAGCCGTTTTTCATGCCGTACACTTCGATTCCGGCACGCGCGAAACAGACAGCCGCACTCCCTATAACTGAGTTCGCTGTCGGCGCAGGTCCGCCTGAAAAAAGTATTGCCACTTTTTTAATATCTGTGTTGGGCAATTGAGGACTAACAAGATTACTCATTTTTGATTTACTCCCAAAAAAAATTGTTGGTTTGAGTTGTTTAAGTACACCGGATTCGTTCGGATTCGTTGACGAAAACGAGATATCAAGTGTAAGCAGTTTAAGTTTTAAAAATACCAAACGTCAAAAAAGTCCGATTGCGATAAGACATGTGATTTGAGTTAGTCTATCAGTATTTATCGGGGCAACTGGACGAGGCGGCGGATTGGTAAAACGAGAAGTTTCGTGATATTGATTTTGGCGAAGATAATGAGTGTATTTGCAAGATTGAGTTGTCTTACTGCTCGCCAAATTTTGAGGCGGAATTATATCAGTATGTCAAATAACGTAAAGGGAGGCGCACGCATCGGGGCGGATGTCAGCAAGTTGCGATTCGGTCGCGATCAATTTGGCAAGATACGGTTGAAATGTTGAAATGAGGTTAATAATTTTTTAGGATTCGGAGTAACGTTTAGATAAATTTTATTATGTTTATTACAATTGACGGCGGTGACGGGTGCGGAAAGACTACTCAACAAAAGCGGCTTCACGATTGGTTGATTCAACAAGACCGTGAGGTTGTTTTATGCCGTGATCCGGGCGGGACGATTTTGGGCAACATGATACGGAAAATTGTATTGCACGGCGGCAATACTGTTGACAATACATTTGACAATACAGCGGGAAACATTGCGGGCAATACAGCGAGCAATGCAGACAAAGAAAAACGATCTGTTCAAGTTGTCGGGGATGGGTTGGATGGTGTGGAGTGTATTTGTGATATTGCGGAGATGTTGCTTTTTATGGCATCGCGTGCGGAGCTTGTTTCGGAGGTTATTCGACCGGCGATTGAGTTGGGCAAGGATGTTATTTCGGATCGTTTTTTGATTTCTAATATTGTGTATCAAGGTTATGCGGGTGGTTTGCCTATTGATGTGATAGAGATGGTTGGTCAAGTTGCGGTGTCTGGTTTGTTGCCGGATGTGGGGATAATTCTTGACGTGCCTTATGAGGTTGGAATCAAACGGATCAGCAACCGCGAGAAAGACAGAATGGAAGAGAAGGGCGAAGCGTATCACAAACGAGTTCGCAATGGATTCCTTGAATACGCCAAAAACAATTCGCGCTACATTGTAATCAACGCCGACCAAGACCAAGACATTGTCGAAACCGAAATCAGAGAAGTAATACAAAAAAAACTACTAACAAGTTAGGAATAATTCACAGGAAGTTAAGGAAAGGAAATGAAAGGAAAGATTATGGAAACTTTATACATTAGACTTGTTCTATTGCTGTTGTTTGTCAAAAGATGTTACGGAATTAGTTCCTGATTATTTCGTACTTTGTGTGGACGTCCTTTCGTGCCGTTTTGTCCGATATGGAAAGCATCAACGCCTTGCTCATCCGACAAGAACTACCGCAAAGCGAACGCTTCATCCAACTCAACCAAACCGCCATCACACAACTAACCTCACTCGCAAACAACAGCCACATCAAAAAACTAAAAGATGTATGAAAATAAAAACGAAAAAGATAATATCTTTTGTAATAATTTTTTTGTCTGTTTCGTTTATTCCGTTCTTTTTGTACTCCAAAAATAACTTTTAACTTTTTAACAATTACGTTATGAGCAAGAATAAGAAGGAAACAATCACCGTTAAGGGAACGGAAATAGTACTGTTTTCAAAAGAAAAGGAAGACTACATTTCGCTGACCGATATGGCAAAATACCGCGACAACGAGAATCCTTCGCAAATTATTAGTCTTTGGCTTCGCACGTATAGCACAATCGAATACATCGGTTTATGGGAAAAACTGAACAATCCGAATTTTAAACCCCACATTTATGAGGGGTTTAAAAACGAATCCGCCAAACCGCATTTTTGGATGTCGGCTCAGAAATGGATAAATGAAACCAATGCTATCGGTATGATTTCAAAATCAGGGCGATATGGCGGCGGGACTTTTGCTCATTCGGATATTGCATTCAAGTTCGCCGCGTGGATATCAGCGAGAGTTTGAACTCTATCTTGTTACCGAATTTAAGCGTCTCAAAGCCGAAGAGCAGCAACGCCTTTCGCTTGAATGGAATTTGCAACGCACGCTTGCCAAAGTGAATTACCGTATTCACACCGACGCAATCAAAACGCACATTATCCCGCCCGCCGTAACCAAAGAACAAGCGAATATGATTTACGCATCGGAGGCAGATTTGTTGAATGTTGCGTTGTTTGGAAAAACCGCACAACAATGGTGCAACGAAAATCCCAACACAACCGGCAATATCCGCGACGATGCAACATTGGAACAGTTAGTCGTTTTGTCCAATATGGAAAGCATCAACGCCTTGCTCATCCGACAAGAACTACCGCAAAGCGAACGCCTCATCCAACTCAACCAAACCGCCATCACTCAACTAACCTCACTCGCAAACAACAGCCACATCAAAAAACTAAAAGATGTATGAAACTGTACTTTCCAAAAAAATAGTTATATTGTGTTGTTATATTTTTGAGTATAATTATTTTTTTGTGTTTGGTAATTTTTTTGTTCACCAACTTTAACAAGCCTATAAGACAATGGACTGTCAAA
>JAISQS010000162.1 GCA_031274045.1 Planctomycetaceae bacterium
AAATTTTAGCCCTGTAAGGGCGAAAGCAAAGAAGCGTCTAACGGCTTGCGCCCTTACAGGGCTGAATATATTGCGAGTCCGATTCACGGGGCGATGCCCCGTGCTAATGCTTGTCGCCCATTCGGGGCTAGTAATATGTAAACCGCGCTATGATATTTGACCCTTTCAGGGCACTGATAAATCGGAGATTTCCTTTCAAATGTAACTCTCCCACAAAAACCGAAATAATCAGTAAATTTTGACTCAAAATCCAAAAAACCTGCCCCGCGTTTTATAAAACCTGCGACGCGTTTTATAAAACCTGTCCCGCGTTTTATAAAACCTGCGACGCGTTTTATAAAACCTGCGACGCGTTTTTTAAAACCTGTCACGCGTTTTATTAAAACTGAAAACTAAAAACTTCCGTTTGGTCTGATATTATTGCCCCTTTGGGGCGAAGGTTATTTACAATCCATTATCGTAGGGCGTTTCCCTACGCTATGATATTTTGCCCTTTCAGGGCGTTGATACATTGCATTGACACAGTGCTTAATAAAAGGCACGATGTAAATGCCCCACAAAAAACGAAATAATCATAAATTTTGTAATATGTCAGTGAAAATTGGCAACATGTCAGTAAAGCAAACCTTATTTACAACCTTATTTTTTTACAAAAAATAACCTTAGTAGCCCATGCCTCTATAACAAACATAATTTTTTTTATAGTTTTTAGGTTTGTTTTTTTAGCACGCAGATAACGCGGATTGTCAGGATTTACTCGCGGTTTTTTGTTATGGATGCCGATATACTTTTGTTTGTTAATCTTCTATCTGCGAATATCCTTAAAATCTGCGTTATCTGTGTGCTAAAATGCGTTTTAGGATTATAAATAATGTCGATTAGAGCGGATATTTCGCTGATTTTCACCAACACAAAAGCGTAAAAGCCAGTCTACCAAATAAAGGGAAACCAACCTTTACGCTTTCATGTCAACGAGATTCAAAGTACGTTGCGTATACTTTTGTCTGTTTCATCATGTTCACATTATATTTTGATCTAAAATCGGAATTGTTTGTGTCCATGAGGCATCAAGTGCTTTGTCGATTCTTACCTTCAAGTCTTGCAAATGCAACCGCGAAGCTGAATCAAGTTTCACCTCACTCTTCAACACCGTCTCAATCTTTTTAGAAATGTCGGTCAAATGTTGTCTTGCTATTGTTCTTGCCGTGTTTGCTGACGGATATATAGCAAACGTTTCAGCAGGGGCTAACGTGTAAACGGTCAATAAAGATGTATACGTATTTTGCAAATAGTGCTGTTGAATGTCGATGGCTGGTTTTTGATTTGAGAACTCACCCTTCTTGATTGTGTCAAGTTCTTTGAAGATCGTTTTTGTTAACGAATCAAAAAGTTCATTGACCGTGTATACATCTTCTTTGCCCGTCACTCTGAATCGTGCGTCTTCAATATATTGCAGTTTGTCCGGATCCAAAAGTATTGACAAAAACTCTATTCTTATTTCCGCGAACATTTCTTGCAAACTTTGACGCGGTTCAATACCTAATAAACGTCCGCCGTCGAGCCATCTTTCTTCTCCAAATCTATTGTACAACTCTGCCGGAATTTTCAAGCTGCCCGACTCGAAGATATTTTTGCAGATGTATTCGACCGATTCGCGTTGCGTTTTTGCGTCAACAACTTGTATCGGCAAGCGTCCTTTTGGGTCGCCTCTGAAATCTCTGTTCCGGTATTGCCCGCCGACATTTTCAGTTAGATTCGCGATTGATTGCAAACGGCGTTTCAACAGTGCCAAATAAAATCTTCTGACATCCTTATAACTCTCGCCGTCACGTGAAGCCCGATCCACCACTTGCGGCAACAACTGATAGTACAACTCACTCGCACTCTTTGCAAAATCAATCGGACGACTCCCAAGATCACGCGCACTAACAAGAGGATCCGACGACACATACATATCTTCATCCGGCGCGTAGGCATTGCCCTTTTCCGATTGCCGCGACGCTATAGCACGCAACTCCTTCAAGTCCCCATCCGTGCTGCCCGACAGACTCTTGTAACCATACTCTATCGCAAGATAATCATACGGTCCGAGCGTTCGCATAAAGTAATCGCCTTGCGGTTTACCTTTGGGCGAAATATTCACCGCCAAATAATCCATCACCGATCCCGCAATACCATACTCTTTAGAACGCTTCGGATTGTTAATCTCATCAAGCGTAAGCCAACTACTCGCCTTAAAATTATGACGCAAACCAAGCGTATGACCAACCTCATGCATCACAACATCCTTCAAACCCTCAAGAACAAAACGCTCAAACGCCTCATCCAACTTCTTCTGAAGCTCAGACCGTTCCGGTTTCGCGTCCTCTTTCTTACTGTCGTCTTTCTTGTCGCTGCCTTTTTTCGCATCATCTTTTTTGCCTTTGTCTTTTTTGGTGTCGTCCTTTTTGGCATCGTCTTTCTTGTCGCTATCTTTCTTGGAGTCGTCTTTTTTTGCGTCGTCTTTTTTGTCGTCGTCTTTCTTTGGTGCTTCTTTTTTGGGTTTATCTTTGTCTTTATCTTTATCGTCTGACTCATCTTTGTTGTCTGAATTTTCTTCTATATCTTCTTCAGTGTCTTCGGCTGTTGCGTCTGCTTCGTCTGTTTCGTTGTTGTCTGCTTCAGCTTCAGATTCTGCTTCGGTATCGGTATCGTCTGTTGTGTTGTCGTTTTCGTCTGACAAGACAAATAACAATGACGCGACGGCAAATTGGCTTGCTCTATCGCCGGCGTAAGAGCAAATTTCGCAATTTTCATGTGAGCCGTTGTGATTCTCCTTTTCGTTTGGGTTTGTTTGTTTGTTGTTTGCGGAGAAGTCAAGTTCGTTTCCTTGTGCGTTGTGTTTATGCCCTGATGCGTTGAGTTGATCTCGTTTTTTCAGGATTAGATTTCTCAATTCGTTCTGTTTGAATTTCTTTGGGTCTTTTGGCAAAACGTCGCCGATGTATCTGTCGAAAGTTGCTCTCCACGATTCAACAAAAGACGCATCGAAAATTATGTCCGCGTCGAGAATTTCGCCGGTCAACGGATTTACGTGACTTGGCCCCATTGCGAAGCCGGCTTCGGAAGTGATCCATCTGAACGTGTTGTAATTTATATCTTCGGCGTCCCATGTATCGTTGTCTGCTTGTTGGCGAACTTCGATGGCGTTTACGAAACCGATTTTTTCAAAAGCTTTGTTCCATTCCAAAATACCTTCGCGGACTGCGTTGCGGTATTTGAACGGGACGGTTTTTGAAATCCAAAATATGACGGGCTTCTTCGGCGGCGACAATGTCGCGGATGGATCAGCTTTTTGTAAGTTCCACCGATTGATGTATCGGACAACATGATCGTCTTTTGGGTTCTTTGAGAAATTCTTGTGTGATGTTGTGAAGTATCCGATTCTGTTGTCCGCAAGTCGCGGCGAATATCCGGCGGAGGGCAATTTGCTGATTGAGTAATGAATAGTTACGCCGACGCTCTCTGCACTTGACGAACCGCGTCTGGAATAGTACGAACTGTAGCCGCTGTAAGTCGCAACAACACGGAACTCTATATTATTCTGGAATCCCTTTATCTCCCCCCAATGCGAACGTTCACGCGAGAAAGAACCAAGCCCAAGACCCGGAAAATCCGACATAAATATCGATCCGAAATCAATAACATCACCGCCGCCTTCACCAGTCGCAATAATCGGCAAACTGTAAATCACACTGTCAGAATACGCAACATCAACCGCCAATGCTTCAGTTGTTCCGGGATTGGCTTTGTATTTAATGTTGCGCCGAACAATATGAATACGGTCGTCAACTTTCTTAAAATGCCAAAGTTTATCTTCGCCGATATCGCCCAAAGTGTATCCTCCGATTGCTTGTGTGCCGGAGCCTTTCGCGATTGCCATTGCGATCAAGTAATCAGAACCGAAATTTGATCCTTTGATCTCCGCAAGCAAGCGATCTTTCTTGTGGTAGAGGGTGATCAAGCCGTCGATCTTCTTTGCGTCCGGGAGGACATCTTTGATTGGTTTTGGTTTATCTTCTTTTTTTGCGGTGCCGGGTGTTGGGGGTTGAGTTTGTGGCGGGGTTGGGCTGACGACGATTACGTTTTCGTCAAAAGACTCATTTTGTGCCAGAGTCGTGTTGATCCCGATGTACCCCAAAAGAACTGTCAAACTAAAAATGACAGTTATTGCGAGTTTTCTTTTCATAAAATTGTACTCCTGATATTTTGGTTTGTTGGAGTGATGTGTATCGGCGTATTTTTTTCTGTTTTTGCCGACATACGGAAAATTGACAATGTTTTGGTTGATTTGTGAGGCGTGTGTTTCAGGTCTGCGATAATTTTTGGTCTACGCCGCAATAGCAGAATTCACCCATACTGACTCGCGACACCGAAATCGGTAATACAGCAGGTTTCCCCAAAAAAACAACCACAGCTTGTTAAAGCCGCCGCCAACTTTGACAATCCAAGTTCCAAATCGCCAAAACAACTATCACCAGTATAGCATACCAAAAGACAAAATAAACAGTATAGTCAAGAAAATCTTTTTCAGCGAAATAAAAAGAATACGTAAGCTGCCGGATTTGGTCAACACAGTGTAATATTGCCAAAACAAGATATGACAAAATTCTTTAATTATATTTGCGTATAGCTGTTAGGGATTTTTTTAAACCCCATTTACCGCAAGAAACAAAAAAATTTAGCAAATAATGCTGACAAATTATTGTCTGATTTTTGTGGAGACGCAAGGCATTGCGTCTCTACTGTGACATTTATCAATGCGCTGCATCAACGCCCTGAAAAGGGTAAAAATATCATAGCGTATGGCAACGTCCTCGTTATACCACACGAGTTCGCCGCGAAGCGGCGCGGACTGGAACGCGGGCGTCCCGCCCGCCTCTGTGTGTAATAGAACCAAAAAAGTTGGAACTGAACGCCAAAACGTGTTGGCAAATGTTCTCCAACATGTCTTGGCGTTCCTTACAAACTCGTTTGGTTTCCTAATGCACTTAGGCGGGCGGGATGCCTTGTTATACCACACAAGTTTTTTGAGAATACGAAACATGCGAAAAAAACAAAATAAACGAAATTTTCTGATTATTTCGGATTTTGTGGGGGTGTTACATTGTGTCTTTCATCGCAGTATCAACGCCCTGAAAGGGCAACAAGCTCATAGCGTAGGGCAACGCCCTACGAAAGAGATTCA
>JAISQS010000177.1 GCA_031274045.1 Planctomycetaceae bacterium
TCGTAGCCAAATATTTTAAAATGAAAGAAGTACGATTACAAACAATCAAGAAACTTAATCTTGCAATTGATTCTGATTTGCCTTTGTCGCAACGTCACGATGAAATCGCAAACGCAATCCAGAATAATCAAGTTATCATAATTTGCGGAGAAACCGGATCGGGGAAGTCCACGCAATTACCGAAAATTTGTCTCGAACTCGGACGCGGTGTAAACGGACTTATCGGTCACACTCAACCGCGTAGAATTGCCGCGCGCTCTGTTGCCGCGCGTATTGCAGATGAACTCCAAACAACACTCGGCGATATTGTCGGTTACCAAGTCCGATTTGAAAATAAATCCGGCGAAAACACCATCATCAAACTCATGACCGATGGAATCTTGCTCGCCGAATCGCAGACAGATCACTCACTCCGAAAATACGACACGATCATTATTGACGAAGCACACGAAAGATCACTCAATATCGATTTTCTACTCGGAATAATGAAACGAATCTTGCCAAAAAGACAAGACCTGAAATTGATCATCACCTCCGCAACCATCGATGCCGAACGTTTCGCAAATCACTTTCACGACCAAAAAATCAACTCCGCAAAACCGATCCCTGTGATTGAGGTTGCCGGAAGAACATATCCGATTGAAATATTGTACGATAATTGTCTGCTTGATGAATTGAGCGATGATCAAATTACCGCGAGCCGGACTGACATTATTTGGAATAGACAAAATAACGATTCCAATGATCAAATTAAATTTGACAAAAACACACGCAATACTACAAATTCCAGTGCGAAATCAGTTTCACGTGAAACTGATTTTGACGATACCGAACTAATCGTCGCGGCTGTCAACAGACTGGCTCAACACGGCAAAGGTGATATTCTTATTTTCTTGCCGACTGAGCGTGATATTATTGAGATGAAGATGATATTGGATCGTGTGCCGATATTTGGAGATGATCGTGTTAGTCAAACGGAGGTGTTGCCGCTCTATTCTCGGTTGCCTGTTGACAAGCAACAGCAGATATTCCAAAAATCGCGTAATCGAAAAATTGTTCTTGCGACTAATGTTGCTGAGTCGTCGTTGACGGTTCCGGGTATTCGTTATGTTGTTGACACCGGCACTGCGCGGATTAGCCGTTACTCGCCGCGCTCGCGAACACAACGCCTCCCAATCGAACCGATCTCACAAGCCTCCGCAAACCAACGCGCCGGACGTTGCGGGCGAACCGGACCCGGCATCTGCATCAGACTTTATTCCGAACTCGATTATTTGCAACGCCCAAAATACACCACGCCCGAAATACAACGGACAAATCTCGCATCTGTAATTTTGCAGACAAAAGGATTGAAGCTCGGTGAAATCGAAAAATTCCCGTTCCTCGATCCGCCACAAATCACATCAATAAACGACGGATACAAAACTCTCTACGAAATCGGCGCAATTGATAACCAAAAAAATCTAACTGAAATCGGTCGGAAGTTAATAAAATTTCCGGTTGACCCGCGTATTGCACGGATGATTCTCGCCGCCGAAGAAAACGGTGTCCTAAACGAAATGCTGATCATCGCAGCAGCACTAGAAATTCAAGACCCAAGAGAACGACCGCGAGAAAACCAAAATAAAGCCGATGACGCACACGAACAATTTCTAAACCCCGAAAGCGACTTCATCACCTTTCTAAATATCTGGGACTTTTACCAAAATATAAAAGCAAAAACATCAAACTCAAGCCTAAGAAAATCATGCAAACAAAATTTTCTATCATTCAACAGAATGAAAGAATGGAACGACATTCACCAACAACTACTCGACTTCACCGCCGAATCAAATTTGAAAATGACAAAAAGAAAAGATATCTCAACAGAACTCTACAACAAAATCCATAAATCAATCTTGACCGGAAATCTGTCTGGAATCGCCGAACGAAAAAATAACATCGAATACAACTCAACAACAAACAGCGGGAACAACAACAAATTCATCCTTTGGCCCGGAAGCGGCGTGAGAAAATTAAACAATAATCGTACAAATAATATTGACAACAAAACCGACAACAAAAACGATAGCAAAATTGACAACAAAATTGACAGTGATTTGGACAAAAATAATGACACCGATTTCAAGTTGCCGCATTGGATAATGGCGATGGAGCGGTTGGAGACGGAGCGTCGTTATTTGCGGACTGTTGCGCGGATTGAAGTGGACTGGATTGAGCAGCTCGCGCCGCATTTGGTCAAGCGGACTTATTCGCAGCCGTTTTGGAATAGTGAGACCGGATACGTTCACGCATTCGAGCAAGTTAATTTGCTCGGAATTGTTATCGTGCAAAATCGGCGGGTAAATTACGGCACAATTGAGCCGGAGATTGCGAGTGATATTTTTATCAGACAAGCTCTCGTCGAAGGTGATTTTGACAGCAATATTGATTTTGTCCAATACAACGCAATGCTGCTCGATGATGCAAAAAAGATGCAGGCGAAATTGCGGCGGACGGATATTCTTTTGCCCGACGAATCGAGATACGAATTTTATCGTTCAAGGATTCCGGCAAATTTAGTGTACGATAAACGGTCGCTCGAAAAATGGATCAAGTCAACAAAACAAGATAAATTGCTAATGTCAATGTCCGATATTTGCGCCGAAAATTTTGACGCGTCGATGTTCCCTGATCGGATAGAGGTTGAGCAATCGCGTTTTTTTGATGTTGAGTATAAATTTGATCCGGGTGAATCGGATGATGGTGTGACGATAATTGTGCCTCAAGAGGAGTTGCGTCAGGTTGATCATGCGAAGTTGGGTTGGCTTGTTGCGGGGATGGTTGAGCAGAAGGTGGTTGCGATGTTGAAGACGTTGCCGAAGGATTTGCGGCGGCAGCTTGTGCCGATTCCTGATACGGCTCGTGAGATTTTGGGGCGATTGGAAATCGGTCAAGGAGATATTGAAACACAATTGGCAAAAGAGACAACAAAAATCATCGGAAGCGCAGTTAGTAGCGATCAATTTAAACCGGAGTTGTTGCCGGTCGAATTGAGAATGAATATTCGCGTCGTTGATCAAGACAACAAAATTATAGAGGAGAGCCGCAATCTCGATTTCTTGCGAATGAAATTTAACCTCAAAGAAACATCAAAAAACAACTCTCTCAAATCCGATCCGCGATGGAATCGTGGCGGATTGACAAAGTGGGATTTTGGTGATCTGCCGGAATTCGTGCTGATTGATCGCGGCAAGTCAACAATAAAAGCGTTCCCAATGATACACGGCGATTCGCTCGCTCTCGCGGATTCGTTTGAAGAAGCAGAACGAGAAAACAAAAAAGGGATTGTGAGGTTGTTCTATTTGAGCCAAAAACGGGACATAAAAACGCAAATAAAATGGTTGCCCAATATCGAACGATTACGGATTTTTGCGCAGCCTTTGCCGGATTTCAATTTTGACGAAGCGGTCGGTTGGTTGATTGCGGCGAGAGCGTTTCGGGGCGACATGCCGATACCGCGAACCGCAGATGATTATTTGCAAAGAGAAAATGAGGGACGATCAAAAATTGCCGAAGCCGTTCAAGAAGTAACAAAATTACTTGTTCCGCTGCTGACAGAATTTCACAACGCACGAATGGCTATCGAACAATTCAGAACAGAACACGCAAAAAACGAAAAAGCAAAACAAGCTTGCAACGACGCGAAAACGAATCTGCTGCGGCTTGTTGAAAGCGGCTTCTTGATAAATACAAATTGGCAAATTCTGAGAGAGTTTCCAAGATTCTTCAAAGCAATCCAAATCAGATTTGAAAAATTACGAGGCGGAAACTACGAAACAATTGACAAAACAAACATGGACGAACTAACAATTTTGTTCAACAAATACAAAGAACGCCAAGACTTTCACAACACAACAGGAATCAACGACCCCGAATTGGAAATATACCGTTGGATGATTGAAGAATACCGCGTCTCCTTGTATGCACAACAACTAGGAACCGCAATAAAAGTATCACCACAAAGATTAGAAAAACAATTCGAGAAAATAAAAAAATAAGTATTTTTATTGCACAAAAGTGACAGCATTCGCGGGACACCTAATGACAATTTCAAACAAAAAAAGTGTCTCGCGAATGCTGTCCATTGACCCCTCATTATTTTTCAATTCGTTCTATGCATTCGCGTTATTACATTCCGTTAGGAATGTATCGCTCGGTAGAAAATGAAACCCCCACCGAATCTTCGAATTCCGTAGGAATGCAACCTTGTGACTTGCCCAGAGGTGGCATTCCTAAGGAATGCTCGTTTGTGTGGAAACATCATTTTCTACCGAGCGATGCAAACCTACGGCTTGCAAAATAAGGCTTAAAATCACTAAAATCATTCCCCGCAAAATTCGAAATAATCAGGACATTTTCTTACCTTTGTCTTCCTGTAAATTATTTTTTCAAGAACAGCATTAACAAATAAAGAACTTTGTAAGAACAACACGCAGACTATACCAACACAAAATAAATACGGTACAATATGCCCCGCTCGTGTCAATTATATACATGTGATAGATTGTGTTTTTGTTTTGTTGTTGGTTGTGGGTTTGTTGTTTGGGAGTTATTGGTTTCGTGGAAGAGTTGAGGAGAGTGATAATGGAGCGGACATTGGTTTTGCTTAAGCCGGATGCGGTGGAGCGTTTTTTGTGTGGGGAGATATTGGGTCGTTTTGAGCGAAAGGGTCTGCGGATTGCCCAAATGCGAATGCTCAATATAACACCTGAATTGGCAAAAATTCATTATGCGGATCATGTTGGCAAATCGTTTTATCCTAATTTGGAGGTGTACATCACGAGTAGTCCGGTTGTTGCGGTGGTGTTGGAGGGAGAAGAGGTGATTGCAGTTGTGCGGCGAATGGTTGGCGCAACAAATGGAATCGAGGCTGAACCCGGAACAATTCGGGGCGACCTCTCTATGTCAAACCGAACAAATCTAGTCCACGCATCAGACAGCCCCGAATCCGCAAAACGAGAAATAAATATTTTTTTCCCAAAATGATTCACCGAAAAATAAAATAAAAAAGAGAAAAGACAAGGAAAGAATATTCTAAATTTCCATTGCCTTCCGGTGATTTATTCCCGCGAACTAACAATTAAGCAATAAAATTAAAGACATAATACTATGCTTTTGTCACATCAAAATTTCGTCTGTTATGTTTTTTTCGCTTGTTTTGCGTTAAAAAATAAAAACGAATTTTGATGTGAGAAACGTATTTCAGTCACATAATTTATTATCAAAATATGAACACGATAAAACAACAATTACTCAGTGATCTTTCGGTTGCCAAGACAGCCGAGCAGATTGAGCAAGTCCGAATCAAATATCTTGGTCGCAAAGGTATTGTCACCAACTTGGCAAAAGAGACTGACTTCAGCAAGTTCACGTCCGAAGAGAAAAAAAACTTTGGGCAACAACTAAACGATCTGAAAGATTTCACGACTTCGCAAATTACTCTCGTTGCCGAACAGGTTAAATCTAGTGAGACTGATTCGGCGGCGATATTGCGTTTGATTGATCCTTCTGTTCCGGGTTCGTCGGGTTCGCTTGGTAGTTTGCATCCTATAACGATGGTTCAATTGGAGCTTGAGCAGATATTTGAGGGGATGGGTTTTTCGGTTTTGGACAGTCCTGAGGTTGAGACGGAGTTTAATAATTTTGAGGCGATCAATATTCCAAAGGATCATCCTGCGCGTGATATGCAAGACACGTTTTGGCTCAAGAATGATCTTGTTTTGCGGACTCATACGTCGGCGAATCAAGTCCGAACGCTTCGACGTTTTGGGGTGCCGGTCAAGGCGATTTTTCCCGGACGTTGTTTTCGTTATGAGTCGATTGATCCGAGTCATGAAAATACGTTTTATCAATGTGAGGGGTTGATGGTTGATGAGGGTGTTTCGGTTGCGAATTTGATTGGAGTGATGAAGACGTTGTTGAGTGAGGTATTTCGGCGTGATGTTAAGGTGCGTTTGCGACCGGGTTTTTTTCCGTTTGTTGAGCCGGGGTTTGAGTTGGATTTGAATTGTATGTTTTGTGGTGGGGTTGGTTGTCCGACTTGTGGTGATGGTTGGATAGAGTTGATTCCGTGTGGTTTGGTGCATCCGAAGGTATTGGAGTTTGGAGGAGTTGATCCGGCAAAGTACAGTGGATTTGCGTTTGGGTTGGGGTTGACGAGGTTAGCGATGATGCGTTTTGGTATTCGTGACATCAGACACTTCAACGCAGGCGACGTAAGATTCTACGAACAATTCGCCCCAGTCCTGTAAACTTGTCAATATTTTAAAATACAAGACAAACGAAATTTTACTGATTATTTCGGATTTTGTGGGGTAATGTTCTAACGATTTTTTTGATGACAACAGGTGATCGTTTTTTGACTTTCAACAATTGGTGACAATGAACGTAAAGGAAGTGAGCAA
>JAISQS010000727.1 GCA_031274045.1 Planctomycetaceae bacterium
ATGAAATTCATCAATGGCATGAAAACGCAATGGTTGATGCAACAAAAAATAATCGTGAAGATGCTATACGATTTATAAAAAGCGAAATTGCGCGTGGGGGAACGAAACATTTAAAACCGCTATTAGCTGCAATAGAACAAGCACCGGATGCTATCTTCTTCCTAACAGACGGCGACGACAACGACGCAATGTCACCAATGCAACTAAACGAAATAAAAAGAAAAAACAAAAAAAATATCCAAATAAACGTCATCCAATTCGGCAACGGAAAATACCAACCCCCATCCGACTTCCTACAACAAATAGCAAAAGATAACAACGGTAAATACACATACATCAACATACAAGAACTATAATAGAATACGCCTCGTATCTATTTTTTTATACTGGCGTATGAACAAGAAATATAAAAGAGTCGTGATTTAAAGAGGCTTTTGTAGACGATTTCTTGATGATCGAAAGAAAAATAAGTCAGACTTGTTGCCTGAAAAAAGTTTCATTTTTTTTAACTCGGAAGTCATGGAAAAACGGGAAGAACGTAAGTTGGTTTGAATTCGTATTCCTTATTTTCCGTCTTTCCGCGATTTCGGTGCTGAAAATATTCCGAAAAAAAATAAGATTTAGCTAAAGACACCTTGCTTTTTTTTGCAAATTAGAATATTATGCCGCGACTTTGGTTTTAGCGAATTATGTTTTTTGACAAATTGAAAATTCGCACGCCCAAAAATTACGTTTACCGCTTTTGCGAGTCGTTACTCCATCAAGCACGCAAAGAGAGAAAAGACGCGGCGGTAATTTTAACCTATCACGTTTTAAAATTTTTAACCAAAAATTTATTGAAAGGAAATTATGAAAAAGACCACATCGAAGAATTTGTTCGCGCAAATTTCGCTTGATTTTAAGGGCGAAATTCAAAATGTTAAAATAGGCAAGGGGGGGGGGGGGGCGTTGTCAGAGTAGAATTTTTTGTAAAAATAAATTTTACAATTCTGATTATTTTTCCAAAAAACGTCTTGCGTTTTTTGGTTTTACTCTTATTGAGTTTTTGGTGGTTATTGCAATCATTGGTGTTTTGATTGCGTTTCTTTTGCCCGCCATTCGAGTCGTTACTGAAGTAGCCCACCGAATGCAATGTTCGTGCAACATGCGACAACTCGGTCTGGCATTACACACTTATCACGACGCGTTTGAAAATCTTCAACACACAAAACATCCATTAGAAGTTCCGCCGTCGTTAATTTTTACTACACAAAACTAACCTTAATGCAACGCATGAAGGATTTCGTGTAAGTAATCAACGGCGAAGCCTGCGAACATTAACGAAATCTCGTGTGCTGCAATTTACAAACCTTTCAGGAGAAAAATTTTTATGGCAAATATTACTGTACAAGTAATGGACGCAACCGGTACGAAAAAAACGGAAGTCGAACTTCCGGACAATGCTCCGGTTAATCGGATTATCGCTGTCCTTTTGGGGAAACTTAACTTGCCGACCAACGGTCCCGATGGGCAACCGTTGTCGTATAAGTTCCATCACAAAGCAAGTGGTAAGCAATTGCAAGATACACAAGCACTCGCCGATGTCGGCGTAAAACAAGGTGACGTGTTACGATTACAACCTGAAATCACGGCAGGTTGACTGTTCTGATTTTGCAAATTTACAAACAGTTCAACCTCCAATCACAATGACCATTGATCCGCGAAATATTGCAGAGGCTGATTGTATTCCAAAACAATTTCCGTTGCGCGAATTGCAGTTTGATCAGCGTCCGTCCGGCTTTCAGGTTGTCATTTGCCGTTCGGTGTTGGACAAAATGAAAAATATCGGTCGCAAAAGTATGCGAGCGGAAGTCGGCGGAATGCTTGTGGGTAATGTGTGTTGGGACAGCGAACCGTTTGTGCTTATCGAAGATTCAATTGAAGGAAAATACACCGACAATAAATCCTCAAGTGTAACATTCACTTCGAAAACTTGGGATTACGTTCACGAGCAAATCGAATTGTCGTTTCCAAATTGTCAAATCGTCGGCTGGAATCATACGCATCCCGGCTTTGGAATTTTTTTGTCGGGATACGATTTGTTTATTTGCCGTTCGACATTTAACGCGCCGTTTCATGTCGCATACGTTTTTGATCCGCGAATTGAAAACAGACCGCAAAGCGAAGGTTTTTTCGTCTGGCAAAATTCACGTATCGTTTCGCAAATTCCGTGCATTATTGAAAACGTTCAAAAAGAAAGAGCTGCTATTCCAAATAATATTAACACGTGGAAAACAAACTGGTCGTCAAATAACATCGTGAACAATAACGAAGATGATAACGAGACGCAAGAAAAAATCACTATAACATTTGACGATCAACCTGTTGCCGTTCCTTCGTTTTTACCAACGCCGCAATCAATGCCGATTTCTGTTGCGCAAAATAACTCCATTCCGCATATTCCAAATGACAAAAATAATCATCACCGAATCCGATTTGAATGAGTTGCCAAAGTGTGCGTTTTGCGGAATGGAATTTGAAAGCGATGATCAACTGATCATTTGTCCTGAATGTAACGTTCCTTATCATGCGGAATGTTGGCAAGAGAACAACGGGTGTGCAGTGTACGGTTGTAACAGCGGCGATCAAGTATCAGCAAATTACGATTACACAACAACCACAAATACACCTTCGCAAAATACAGACGAACATGGAAATATCGGATGTTTGGAACAGATAGGTGAATATATCGCATATCTTGTAGGTTGTTTTATTTTAGGTGTTGCCATTGCTGTCATTAGAAAATGGCTAAATTTGTAATGCGGATTATTTTTTACTTTTGTATTTACTTTTTAATAATTTTACGATGGACAAAATCACTATCAGTTGGGACGAACTACCGGAAGTTGAAAAGACGCAACAGACGCAAATATCAAGCGATAAGATTGTCATAACGTTTGATGAACTTGATGAATTTGTTGTGCCGGTTGATGTGCCGCCAAAGCAGTTTGTGATTTATCCTTACCCGCAACCGCCAGCTGGAAAGTTGCCGCCGCGAATGAAGCGGCTTTATGCTGATGCGAAAAGTGTTGCGGAGGTATTATCGAAATCGCAGTACATTCGTATTGCCGAGATGCGCGGCAATCCGTCTGATTATTATCGTATCGAGTACAACATTCGCGGTATTGAATCGGTGAGAGGACACAACGTAAATTACCGTCACACGCACGAAATCGAATTACAACTAACAAGCGACTACCCGCAACAACAACCAAAATGCACAATGCTAACACCGATTTTTCATCCGAACATTGCGCCGTCGCGGATTTGTATTGGGGATCATTGGACGGCGGGAGAGAAACTTGTGGATTTGATTATTCGTATCGGTGAAATTATTGCGTACCAATCATACAACATAAGAAGTCCGCTTGATGGTGACGCGGCTCGTTGGGCGGACGAACATGAAAGTTTATTGCCGACCGATAAAGCTGATTTGATACCGCCCGAATAATTTTTGTAACAATAATTTGTCCACAATATCTGTTCGAATTATTGTTTAACGTAACTCAAATAAACCAACTCCATTAACCAATTTTATTACATTATGTCCGAATCAATTAAAATCAATTTGGAAGAAACACAACACGAAGACGACCGTTTTCACCGGTTCAGTTTGATTTCGTGGTGGGATCAGAATCGGCTTAAAAACGCGAAGGTACTTGTTATCGGTGCCGGCGCGCTCGGTAACGAACTTATCAAGAATCTTGCGTTGCTGGGTATTGGCAATGTTCTTGTTGCGGACTTGGACAAAATTGAAAACTCGAATCTTTCGCGTTCCGTTTTGTACCGCGCAGAAGACAACGGAAAATCCAAAGCAGCAACCGCAGCGGCGAAAGCACAAGAAATTTTTCCCGATATAAATGTTCATTATTTCGACGGCAATGTTGTTTATGATTTGGGGAGCGGAGTTTATCGGTGGGCGGATGTTGTTCTTGGCGGATTGGACAACCGTGAAGCTCGCTTGTCAATAAACCGCAATTGTTGGCGCGTCGGCAAAACGTGGATTGATGGAGCAATCGAAACGATTGATGGTGTCGCACGTGTTTTTGATCCGAATATTAATCCCGATGGTCCTTGTTACGAATGTACGATGTCGGCGATTGATTGGCAAATTCTCAACAAACGAAAATCTTGTAACTTGCTGACAAGAGATGAAATGCAAGGCGGCAAAACTCCAACTACGCCAACAATAAGTTCCGTGATTGCGGGCGTTCAATGTCAGGAAGCGGTTAAACTGATTCACGGTTTAGAAACGATTGCGGGCAAAGGTTTTAATTTCAACGGGCTTTCGTGCGATTCGTATCTTGTTGAATATACGCCAAATGAAGATTGTATGTCGCACGATCCGCCGCAAGAGATTATTTCGTTGCAAAAACGTTCCGACGAAATGACGATTGCCGAATTGCAAGCGTTGGCAATTGAAAAATTCGGCGAAGGGACTGTACTGGAACTCGGACGCGACATACTCGAAAAACTTGTTTGTCCGAACTGCAATGAGGCGGAAGACGTTTTTACTTCGTTGGGCAATGTCCGCCTTTCGCAAGGTACTTGCCCGAAGTGCGGCAAAGATCGCGAAGTGAAAACTTTTTATACGATACGCGGCGATGTTTCGTTTGCGGATAAAACGTTTGCGCAAATCGGTGTTCCGAAGTTTGACATCGTTTGGGCAAGGAACGGCGCAACACTCGTCGGTTTTGAATTTACCGCCGACGCAAAAGACGTTTTGGGCAATTTATATCAACCTTCAACGGAGTGAAAAAAACATGACAACTATTTCAAAAACATCAATTGATGTTCGTAACATTAAGGAGACGGATTGCACGCCGAGTGAATTTCCGTTGCAAAAATTGAAGTTGGAAAACCGACCGGACGGATTTCAAATGATCGTCAATCGTTCGACGTTGAATGCGATGAAAGAACACGGACAAACGAGTATGAATGCGGAGGTTGGCGGTATGCTTGTTGGGGAGTTGTGTTGGGATGGCGAGGCGTTTCTTGTTGTTGAGGCATCGGTGATCGGCGAGCATACCGATGGCAATGTCGCAAGCGTAACATTTACCGCCGAGACGTGGGAACATGTTTGGAGTGTAATGGAAAAAGATTATCCTGATAAGAGTATTGTTGGTTGGTATCATACGCATCCCGGATTTGGAATTTTTTTGTCACACATGGATTTGTTCATTTGCGAACATACTTTCAACGCGCCGCATCATGTCGCCTACGTTTACGACCCGCAATCCGAAGACGACGGCTGGTTCATTTGGAATAATTCCAAGCCAACGAAAATAAAACCGTTGGTTATCGAAGACGCACCAGCCTTGCAATCAAACCGCCATATCCGACTATCAACAAACAATTCCGTCATGCAAGCCGCTGCTGATAAAATTGTAATATCCTCCGAAGAAACGCAAGATAATTGGACAGTAATTTTGATCATCTTCTCAACAATACTTCTGATCCTCTGCACAAGCGGCATCGGTTATCTCACATTTGAAAACATCAATTCAC
>JAISQS010000077.1 GCA_031274045.1 Planctomycetaceae bacterium
GGGTAGATCAAGAAATATCGTTGCGCTAATTGTCGCATTCGATTCTTTGATCCAACTCAACGGACGCAATAACGTAATATCCAATCTCTTGCCATCTGGCTTGATCATCTCAAGCGTCAGCTTCCGCCATGTCGCAGGTTCTGGATCGGGCAAAAATGTTGAACGTTCCGAATCTGTTACCTCTGGATTCTTCCCAATAGCACGCTCGCCAACTTGGACATCTTGTATCTTGGCAAATTTAACTCCGCGCGGATTCTGTGTAGATGGTTTTGTAACCGTAATAACTTTTGTCGTTGTAACGACAGTCTGTGGCGACACGTAAGTGTCCCAAAGATAACCCATCGACAACAAGCAGACGGCAAGTCCTAAAATAAACCAATTACTGTAATAAAAAGGAATCATGTTTTGATTCTCATTTTGTCGGCATTCTAGTTGTTCCTGCATTTCTCAATCTCCTAATTATGTTTTTCTAATTGTAATTTTTTAAACATTTTGATTGTTCTTTGAACATGTTATCAATATAAAATATTTGTTGTAATGTTTTCTAAAAATTATCTCATTTTGTAATTTTTAATTTTCATGTAGCACGTCATTTCCCGTTGCATTCAATAACGGTCTGAACTTGTAGCAACATAAGCGAAAGGTAGAAATGCACAAATGTCTATTTGTTTTCACTCCAGATCAATGAATCTTGTTACTTGTGAGCAGTTCCGACTTGTGTTGATCTGTATCGTGGTGTTCTCAATATACATCAATTCATTGTGATGATTATTCACAGACGCAATGTTATTGCCATATTGCGAATATTACGAAAGTTTAAGGTTTGTTATCTTTTCAATGATAGCAGCGATTACGTTTTGTATGATGGATGCATTACGATGGTTGGTGCGAGTTCAATATTACACGAACAAGTAGCTTGTTTCATTGAGTTATCTATAGAAATTTTCCATCGCTCAAATGTTTTGTGTGCATCTAAATCTTGCAATATAAATTTTTCAAAATACGATGCATCATTCGTAAACGTATCATATCCAAGTATTGCCGTCGGTAAAAATTCTCCGTTGAGTGGCTGGAAACACCAATCTTGACCATATAAATGAGGACAGACAATATCAAACAAAAGTGCCGGAAGGAAATTAGGATACTGATTATCATCAATAATTAAAAATAAACTTGCATTACCGTTGCCGTGAAATGGAAATCCTCCATAGGTTATCGAGTAGACAGCATACAGCTTTTCAATTGTCAATGGCAATTTTAAATCATGAGTAAACCCATAATATACCGACAATGCAGGTATCTGTTTGTAATTATTATGACGACATTTAACAATCATATTTGTCTCCCTAAAATATTTTTTAGTCAAATAATTTAATAAATAGATTTTAACCACAACATTAAGTAATAGCCGTTTCAATCACGACATTACACGAACAAGTCGTATTCTTCATCGCATTGTCTACTGAAATTTTCCATTGCTCAAATATTTTACGTCCTTCACTTTCATCAAGTATAACTTGATTAAAATGTGCAACGTTATCAACAAGTTGTTCATAGCCAAGTATTGAATCTTTAGAATCCTGTAAAGACCTTTTCGCAAAATGACGAAAACACCAACCACGACCATATATATGAGGACAAACCATATCGAACATAAGAGTAGGAAATAAAAATGGTCGTAGATCATCATCAATAACCAGATATTGACCCATATTAAAACAAGCTCGATAAGGAATGCCAGAATAGATTATGGCATAAACAGCATACAATTTTCCCCGAGTCAGCGTAGAGACAGAACTAGGAAGAAACCCATAATGTCTAATCAAAACAGGTAACTGTTCAAATTTATCAAAACGACATCGCACAATCATAAGCACCCCCCAATCAAAAAATTTTTTGCAATATTGTTAATCATCCTTAAATTTAAAATCATCAACATACTGATCAAATATTTGTAGCACATAGTGTATGGTAACAACTCCTGCTTCTGTTTGAACTCTTTGTTCCATTTTTCTCCATCCTTCGTGGGCAGGCCAACGTGGATCTTCCATATTGAAATGTACTTCTCTACCATCTCTTTCAAGCATGACCTTTGCCATTGCCTTGGCTTCAACGTTATTTTTTGGTTGTGTTCTACCGGTAGAACCGCGTGATACATAAGCATTGTGTACCAACACCCCACCCTGTGTTACTCGATACACATGCTCATTCAACACCTCCAGTGTTGCCCGTATCCAAACCAACACTAAAAACCGGACTATTTGATTTACAACGCGAATCAAAAAGTTGTGTGGTATAACAAGGGCGGGATGCCCGCGTTCCAGTCCGTTTCCGCTACGCGGAAATTTTTTCGCTTGCCGCTTCGCGGCAATTGTCGGCTGCGTTGATGTTGGGTGTGTGTTGCGTCGATGTTGGGTGTATTTGAGAATTTCGTGCTGTTATGTATTTATTGTGGTGTTGCTTTTTTTTCCGCGCCAACGTGTGATGGCGGCTTGAATCATTTCTTGTGATACGGGTTTTGAGATGTAGTCGTCCATGCCCGCTTCAAGACACTTTTCACGATCACCGCTCATCGCGTGTGCGGTCATTGCGATGATTGGTATTTTTTGGTCTCGCACTCCTGAATCCGGTGATCGCACGGTTCTCGCGCATTGATAACCGTCCATTTCCGGCATTTGACAATCCATAAAAACCATGTCAAAATCCTGCTCCCGCAACATATTCAAAGCATCAAGTCCATTCGTCACCGACTTAACTTTATGACCGAACGATGTCAACATTGCACCCGCAACCATTATGTTGACTTTGACATCGTCAACCAAAAGAATATTCAACGGCGCAGCGTCGTCTTGTATTGTATCTTCAGGTTCTGCCAACGCGGCAATACTTTGACTCGCTTCCGGCTCAAGCAGTTGCCATACCTTTAACACATTCGACGCACGCACCGGTTTCGTCAAAAACTCCACACTATTCGGCAACAAAAACTCGCCCAAATCTACCGCACTGCCAAGCGGAAACATCGGCGTATAACGAATCGAACCGAATCGGCTGTCTTTGGACAAATTTGAAATTTCGTTGACTATATACTCTCGCGATTCATCATCAATATTTACAATTGCCCAATCTATCTTTTGCCCCTCACCAATTTTGTTGCGGACAAATTCAGTGAACAGATCAATATTGTCGATGTCGTAAGCGTCAGCTCCCCAACTTTTCAATATCGTTACGAGTGATTGCCGTGTTGGTTGGTGTCTGTCAAAAACGATCACCGTTCTACCAGCCATCAACGAACTCAATGTCTTATACAACGGTCTCCGTTTTGTGGTGTCATCCGATTCGTTCTGTTTTGGCACGCCCAAAGTTATTGTTAGTGAGAATGTTGAGCCTTGACCGGGTTGGCTGTCGATACTGATTTTTCCGTGCATCATTTCGACGAGTTGTTTGCTGATTGACAGTCCGAGACCGGTGCCTCCGTAGCGTCGGGTTGTTGATGTGTCGGCTTGTGAAAACGGGTCAAATAGCGATGCTTGTTTTTCGCGTGAAATTCCGATGCCGGAATCTTTGACAGCCATGAAAATTGTGCATTTATCATCGTCGATTGACTCCAATTTTGCGTCGACAAGAATATCGCCGCGTGAAGTGAATTTGACTGCGTTGCTGAGTAAGTTGACCAAAATCTGCCGCACACGCAACCCGTCGCCGATCAACACTTCAGGAAACATCGGATCAATTGTCAATGTCAACGCGAGATGTTTACTATGAGCTTGAACGGCAATCGCATCACAAATATCCTCCAACAATTTACGCGGCTCAAACTCAATCTGCTCAAGCACAAGCATCTTGGCTTCAATCTTTGAGAAGTCGAGAACATCGTTAATTACGGAGAGCAAAGACGCGGCACTTTGTTGTATTGTTTCGACGTATTGTTTTTGCAGCGGTGTCAAATTTGTTTTGCTTAAAAGATTTGTCAATCCGATAACGCCGTTCATTGGGGTACGGATTTCGTGTGACATATTTGCCAGAAATTCGCTTTTAGCTTGTGACGCGAGTTCGGCTTCTTCTAATCTGCGGCGTTCTGTTATGTCGGTAACGAATCCTTCGGAGATGCTTGAGTTTGGATTATTCGGGTCAACCTCGACAACAATAGAACGTTCCCAAACCCACCGAATACTGCCGTCTTTGTGGACAAAACGATATGACGATTCGAGCGGTTGCCCGACGTATAGAGTCTGATTGTTATCGGCGAGCAAATTGCGTCTATCGTCGGGGTGTACGAGATCGAAAAAGGTCATTCGTTTGTTGTTTATCAAGTCATCGGGATCGTATCCGGTGATAGTTGTCAGCCCGTCGCTCACGAATTCCATTGTGAATTCTGGCGAATTATTTCGGCATCTGAAAGCCATACCGGGCAGATTTGCGATTAGAGTTTCCATGCGGCGTTGGCTTTCGCGGCGTTTTGACGCTTCCAACGCAATCGCGCAAAAATCAGAAATCGACGCGGCAAACGTAGCCTCCTCAAACGTCCAATGACGCGGCTCTCCCGCATGTTCAGTACAAACCGTACCAACAACCTCACTACCAGTACGAATCGGCGTGTCCAAAAGAGCACGAATCCCGCCAAGACTATAATTATTAGACATACCGGGCAAAATCGTATCCGTCTCCGTATCTGGAATCGAAATACTACGCTCCGTCCTCAACATCGTAATATAATTCGGATACAAATAAGCCTCAAACGGAGGATCAACCGTTATCTGATCCGTCTCCATCGAATACATCGCAATATTGATCAACAAATCAGGCTTGAGCAACCAAACCCCAACACGAGCGGCATTGAGAACGTGAGCGGTCGTCTTCGCAATCAATTTAGCCGCCTCGTTAAAGTCACCATTGGTGAGAATCGGATCTTTGCTCAAAGCCACCAACGCTTGATTTTGTTTGTGCAAAAACTCTTCGCGTTTATTGTCGTTTTCGTTGTGTTGATCGTGTGTGGCGTGTTGATCGTGTTGATCGTTTTTGAAATCGCCTCGAAATAAAATCGCAACAGCAACTTGATTACCGAACTGATCCGCGTCAACTTGATCGTCATCAACTTGATCTGTCGGCTTGTTACCTTGATCAATTTGCGCAACAGAAACGCAACTATCAGACTGATTCAAAAAAATCGGAGTCGCCGTAATACTAACATTCCACGCAGGCAACTCCGGCATCAACAACGTCATACAAGAATCAGAATCATCAGAAGCAATCGCAACCGAAGTACCTGTCTCCACGAGAGTCTGATTCATTTGAAATTCGACTTGCGAAGGGATGTTGGGTTCGGGAATTGTTTTGGACGAGTTATGATTATTGCGGGAGTTAGATTTTGTCAAAGAACATAATTTGGAGATCGAGTCGTGATTTTTTTCGATCAAATTCACAACAAAAATGTCCGGATCAACATTCATCATTTTTTGTGCGTATTTACAGAACGCGTTATTTTTCCAGATGACTTTTTTATTCTGGGGTTCAACTATAACGAGTGGTTCGTTTATTAGTTGTAGTAATTGTTTTGGGATATGAATGTTGCTCATGTTTTTTTGCTTCGGGTGGATATTTTGATTTTGGGTTGTTTTGAATTGGTTGCGATTCTGTTGCGATCTCGCGCCGGATTGTTGCCAACTTTGTGTCGAAAATTAAACTGAACGCAGTAAAAAAAACCGCAAACATAAAAGAAACCTTTTGCCCGTACAGTTTAAAACGAATGGGAGTATACATATTGTCAAACTCAATGTCAACCAATCGCCTGCATGAGATACGTATTTCAAAAAACATCAGAACAAATCGGAATGACTCTTTTTTCAACACAGAAATCGCAGAAAGACTGAAAGGACGGAAAGGACGGAATGAATTGAATGAACGGAATGAACGGAAATTTGAAGCAGTTCGTATTCCGCGTTTTCCGCCTTTCCGCGTTTTCCGCGTTAAAAATATTCACTGCGTTAAAAATACTTCACCGCAATCGATGCTATGAATTTGCGTAACAATAAATGCAATTATGCTGGCACGTATTGTATTGACCTATATCTTTTGCTGTGGTGCATTGGCAAAGATTTCTTTGTCCTTTATCTTTTGTTACGTTTGACAAGTAGCTCAATAAATCCGTGTTGTTTGGTGCGATTTTCCGCAACAGATCAGGATCAATACAACGATTCGCCGTAATACCATACTCGCTCAAATCAATATCCTCCGCACAAGTTGCTATCTCAATATGCCACGACTTTTTTTGATCCGCCAGACGCGACGCAAACCAATATTTTTCGGAAAGAGTCAATTCACGCGGCGGTTGAGAAATCTTTCTGATGCTTCTTGACACCTTCACATAATTTGCAATATCAACAAAACTAAACACAAGTTTATCCGTAAACCCCACAACCTGATCCCCAATATCACAAATCCGCCCAAAAACAACCTCCGACTCCAACCCGCCCGAAACCAATACCGGATCAAAACGCCAAATCACACGCTCCTTCCCAATACGGCGTGAAAGCTCGCGAAATATTTTTATACGCGATTTAAGCGAAGCAAGATTCGGCTCAAACTTTTCAGCTTCGTAATTGTTGAGAGTGAATTGAAAATAGTACGCAAGATTCATCCGATCAAATTTGTCAAGCAGACGCAAAAACGGTTCAGGATTTTTTGTCCAAAAAACAACTGCTTGCAGATTTTTGAAGCTGACAAGTTGGTATTTTCTGTTGAACGGATTTTGCCAAATGCAGTAACCGTTGCCAATCTGCTCCAAAAACCATTCACCAAAAAAAGCCGGAATATCTGTTGCGCGGCTAGCCGAAACAATCACCGGCGAAACGGAACGACACTTCAGCCTGTCACAAATTTCTTTTTCGTCTTCACACAATTTTAATGCCGCGTCGATGGCTTGATTCATTGTCATTTGGGGGGAATTTTTAATTGGAAAGAGTTGAATTTTGATTACAGATTTTTCAACAATCTTCAACCAAACAATCTGCTACATAAAATCTACAATCTAAAATTACTCCATTGCGTTTATTATTTTCAATGTTTCGACACTGACGGTACAGATTCTTTTCAGCAAATTGATCACGTGTTCTTTGTAATCGACAAAGCGGTATGTATTGAATTTTTCGGCAATGATTGTGTCTTTTGGTTTTCGTTCTTTGTATTGGTCAATTATCCATTCTATCGCACTGCGGTTGCCGAGTTTGTATTTCCAAGTTTCGGCGGGGATGCCGTGCAATTCGGTGATTTCGTCTAAAAGAATAATGCCTACAGTTTTATCGCATGTCAATTTTGTTTTCGGTATGCCGTCGATTGGCAAGTCATTATTTTTAATTTGCAATGGATACGGTTTTATTGTTTCGTAATTGATGTGCAAATCCGCTAGTTGTTTTCCCCAAGCTGACCATTTTTGAAAATCGTTGTAAAACGGGATACGTGGAAATTCGCGTTTGAGATTCAATTCGTATTTTTTGCGATAAGCCGGATTGTGCAAAACGGCGTAAACGTAATAAAAGATTTTTTCTTTCGTAATCCCTTTTTTGCCATACTGCTTGACAAATTGCCCCAATCCCCAATCGGTAATATTGTCAATACGGTTGCCGTATTTATCGTAACGATAAAGGGGAAGACATTGAACATCACCTATAAAATGCAAGTCAGGAAACGTATTTACTGCCAATATCTGAAATAGTTTTGAAGCCCCATTCTTGGAAATACAAAATGCCGCATTTTCATCGCAAAAGAATTGGTCGGTTAAGCCGTGTTCGTCAATAAAAATATCTGAATGATACATAAATACAGGCATATAAGGTCTGTAATTGAAGCGTTTAATTCTGCTTTTATCAAATGTTTCTTTTAATTGCCTTCTGAATCTCTGTTTTAAGTTTCGCGACCATTTTATGCCTTGTGTAAAATCAACATTATCAGTTCCCAACAAGGAATTATAATATTTCAGAAAATATTTCATCTTTCGTGTCAGGTTATCTTCGGAAAAATCTACTATCCATTCATCTCTGTTTGTTGAAATGCCGGTAGAATATAGCTCAAACACTGCTTCTTTACTTCTGTGCAACTTTACATCTTTACTGCACAGCGGCAGCAAGTTTTCAAAATCGTTGTCGGCAAGATTTATCCAGTTATTGTTTTTATCCGGGCGAATGATTTCAAAAGGGATTTCTTTGATTTTGTTTTCAGATATGTATACAAGTTTTTCTTCATCTGTCATGTAGTCGTTTACTTCGTCGTAGAAAACTTCAAATTTTTCGTCGTTGCTTTTGTCTTTAACTAAAAAATAGATTGCGACACCGACGCGGATTTGGTTGTGGAAGATGTTACCGCCTTCTTGTTGTCTACGTTCACCGCTGGTTCGGGCGTTTCCTTTTAGATTGATGATGTATGCGCGGTTAAATTCTTGACTCAATACCTTCCTAAATCCATCGAACGTTTTGCTGTTTATAAACGAATTATTGGAAACGAATGCGATTATTCCTTTATCATCAATCCGATCCATTGCCCATCGTAAAAATCTTGCGTACATATCGTAAACTTTTGTTTTTTGTGCCGTGCTGTATTTTATGAAAGTATCTTTTATTCTTTTATCAATTTGCGGATATTCTCGGTTTTTATTGTCATCATTTTCGTTTGCTTGGTTTGCGTTGTATGGTGGATTGCCGATGATTACGGCTATCTTTTTTTCGTTTTGGGCGCGTATGCGTTGTGAGTTTTCTTCGGTGACAAATTCCAACACGTTTTGTTTATTTGCATACGAAAACCCCAAATTGTCGAGTGTATCCACAAAACAAAGATTCTCAAATTCAGTGTATTTGCCCATTTTTTGGGTGAATGTAAATTCGACATTCAGGTTGCTGATGTAGTATGGCAAAATTGCAACTTCGTTAGCGTGTATTTCGTTTTGGTACTTGTATTCCAATTTTTCTTTACGAATGTAGTCAATCAGATCGCAAATGAATGTTCCTGTACCGGTAGCGGGATCAAGTATTTCTACGTTTGGGTCTTCGAGGTATTTGTTGAAATGCTTGTGCAGCAAGTAATCAGTGCTTTCTATCATAAAGCGGACTATTTCGTTTGGAGTGTAAACTACTCCAAGTCTGTCGGCTGCTTTGGGGTTATAACTTTTGTAGAATGTTTCGTAAACTACTTTCAAGAATTTTTGTTTTTCGTGATGGTCCGCAATACCTGCGGCGGCGGCGTTGATTACATCGTAATAATGTTTTATGCTGCTCAATGCTGTCTTTCGTATTTTGCCGGTAAAAAATGTGGAAATAACCGATTCGAGTTCGCGGGCAATATTATTTTCGCGATGGAATTGTGTTTCGTCAAAAATAGTGTTGAAGATATCTTCGGTCAAGATGTGTTGAATCATCATTTCGCGTATGTCTTCTGTTGAGATTGCGGGGTTGATGCTTTCGCGGCAGATGTTCAGGAAATTGTTTGATTTTGAGTTGAATGCTTCATTCGATTTTTCTGCTTCGGCAATAATTTCTCTGATGGTTTCAGTTACTTTTGGAATATCTTTTTTGAACAATTCGATAGCTTGGCGAAAATTGCTGATTTCGGGGCGTTCAAAAGTAACAAACGCAGTCAGCAACCGGTGCAAAGAATCCGTATTATTTACGGGTGTACGTAAGACTTCTTCGCCGTTTTGAAATAGCACCGCAACGCGACTGTCCTCAAATAAAATGTTTTCACGCGGGTATCCTTTGGCAAATTTTTTTTTGATTTCGTCGTCCAGATTATCCGCTTCATCTTTGCTTTCCCAATAGCCCCAATCCTGACGCAATGCGTCTTTGAGTGTCCCGTCCGGTGTAATGATTTTGCCGTTTCGTGTTTTTATGCTGACTTCGGCAACCATCATCAAACCGCGTTGTTTGGCGTAATCGTTTAGCAGATTGTAAAACGCATTGCGGATCGCGGTTTCTTTTTTTGTCCCTCCGAAGTCAATAATTTTTTCAACTTCGGAAATATATTTGTGAATCGAGTCAATAGACATGATTTGTGTGGTGAAGTGTTAATTTTTGGCTTGTTTTTTTGATAATACGAACCAGACAAAAAATACTAAACAAACAAAAAGTAATTTCTAAAAATTATTTTTAACGCGAAATAAACGAAAAAACAAAATACGCGAAATTTTAATAAACACTTTTAAAAAGATCACTTTCGCGAATTTCGTTTTTTAGCATGTTTCGCGTTAAAAAAATTATTGCGTTATGTTTCGTTTATTTTCGATTGTTTAGTATTCTCACAAAAAAATGAAATAATCAGAAAACGAATTGTAATGATTGAAGTGTGGTTATTCGTTTTTTTCTGTTGATGTTTTTTGTGGGGTGTTGTTTTTTTTGGTTTTGTTGATTTCGTTTAGTAATTTTAGCGATTCTTTTACAAATTCGTCTGCCCATTCCTGTTCGCCGTACAGCACAATTATTCCTGATAGCAGATGTGCTGCTTGTGTTGAATCAGTTTGCATTAGTTCTTTTGCGTCGGTCAAGCGTTTTGTCAAAAATATTTTTTGGTCTTGTGTAATTGATTCTATTACCTTCTCAAGTTCGCGCAAACGCCGCCGTGAGAGTTCAACGCACATTTCGGTTGGGCTTGATAATCGGCGAATCGGATTTCTTGGCAATGCTTGTTGTTGGGCGGTGTCGTTAAGCGAATCGGTTTGCTCTTGTTCAATTTTATTCAGCTCAACTGCAACCGTATTTGTATTTGTTTTAATTTGGTTTGATTCCGGTTTCGATGAATCCGAATTGGGATTGTTGTCGTCGGCGTTGTTGTCGTTATCGGTGTTGTTGTTTGAAATTTTTTTGTTGTTTGTGGATTCTGTTTCTGTGTTTTTTGTTTCGTTGTTTGTGTTATCGATATTTTCGTTTTCGTCGAATAGGTCAATAATTGCCCTCAATTTTTTTACGGCTTTATTTGGGTCTGATTTGATCCATGAAGTTGCTTCGAGGTATGCTCGTTCGACTTGACTTATTGCTGTCGGGTCTGACAATTGCCTTCGCCGTTCCAGCCGTCGTTCAAGATTGGCAAGATTTATCTGCTCTTCGTAGATTCTGACTTGACCGATTCTCGGATGATCGGCGTGATGATCCAAAAAATACCGTATGTCTGCTTCCGCATGTCTCAATGACTCCACAGAATAATCTCCTCCATTTTCTCTGGTGATTTTTAGTTTTGATATAATTCTGTTGTATCGTTTCTCCGGCGGTTCCGGTTGCAAGAGAAAATAAACAACCCCGCCAATCAACAACAAACTCAACGACGCAAATACTGTCTGCAACGAAATCCCAAGACGCGGCGTATGATGAATATGCGGCAAATTGCCCAACTCATCTTCCAACACCTTCGTAAAAACAGCGGGTTGACCGTGAAGATTAGTTCGCCTCTTGGTGGTATCGGAACCGGCGTTTTCAATGGGTGAGTTATCGTTGCGCTTATTTGGTTCTCTCTCACCATATTGTCTGGCTGCGTCAATTTGTTGTTTATTTATATTTTCGTTTTCGGCAACAGGCGAAATATTTTTTGGGTGTTCGTAAATGAATTGAGTTGAATTTACATCGGGGTCGTTCGGTCTCAATTTGTCAACATCCGTAAGCGATTTCGTAACATCAACATCATCGCCGCCCGGTCTGCCAAAAGAATCAGCAATCGAGACCGCGTTATTGGGCGATGCTTTATAGCGGAATTGAATTTCACCCAAATCGACAACGCCGTCATTTACGGACAAATTATCTTTTTCGGGAGTCAAGGAATTGAGTAGATTTTGCGGAGTTGTTTCGGGGTCTTGTAATGTTTTCGGTTCGGAGGGGCGAATGATTATTTGGTCGGGCAATCCGAATTGGGATTGTATTATGGATTGGAAGCGTCTTGCGACTGCGAATGGACTTTGCGGTCGCGTTTCGGGCTGGATTTGCAAAAGGCTCAGAATGATCGCCTCCAACTCTTCCGGTACGTCAATTCTGGTCAATCGAATCGGCTCAACAATATTCTCTTGATGTTTCTTGATAATCTCCGCAAGATGTTTTGCTGTAAACGGCGGTTTGCCCAACAATAACGAGTACAAAACCGCACCAAGCGAATACATATCAGAACGCGGACCAACCGGCGCGGCGAGAGCTTGTTCGGGAGACATATACTCAAGCGTACCAACAACCGCGTTGACATCCGTCAATCGTTGCGAGCCAAAAAAAGACGCAATCCCAAAATCAGAGAGTTTTATCGCACCCTCATTTTCAAGCAAGATATTGGCTGGCTTAACATCACGATGCGTTATACCGCGATCATGCGCATGACGCAACGCAAAACACATCTCCATGCCAATCTTCGCAACCTCATACCAATAAAAATTCCGCTTCCGCCTCAACTCAGCATAAAGACTCGCGCCGTTGACAAGCTCCATCACGTAATAGAGCAAACCATGTTCCTTGCCAAACCCAAACAGACGCACAATATTCGGATGCCGCAAACGCTTCAACGTCTCTATCTCCGCCTCAAAACGAAGCCGAATATCCTGCTCATGCTCAAACATGTCCAACAGAACCTTAACAGCCGCAACCTCACCTGTCTGCTCATGAACACCCTCATAAACAGCACCCATACCACCACGACCAAGTATACGACCAATAAAAAAAGGTCCAAGCTTTTCTGGTTGCATAATTATTTGATATGAAGAAATTGATGTAGTGAAGTAGAAAAATAAAAACCAATGTCAGCGAATCCCGATTGAGCAATTGTATTGATCAATTGATCAATATGATCAATATGATCAATTGTACAGATCAATTGATTGATCAAATCAAATTGATCAAATTGATCGATCCGAATTGATCGATCCGAAATTGATCGTTCAAAACACACAAATTGCAATCGCCAATCGAAACGCTAAACAATAACGCCCCGCAACGAGAGCGGGATTCTATCACAGCCAACCCCAAAGTAAAGCGGGCAACATTCTGCTATTGAGGTTGTTTTGTTGGAAAGATTAGGTGGAAAAGAGTTTTTTTGCCGGTAGAAATTCCAACGTGTTTCCCACATCCGCTATCGGCTTAACGCCTTGTTGTAACGCACAAGTCATAAACGCATTCGCGTAACGTTAGCGACGTGGGCTTGCCCCCGACGAGATGGGGCGTTTTATGCGTCGGTGATCGTAAGGTGGGCAACCGACTGCCAGGCTTTCTTGGTGAATAGCGTCGGCGCAAGCCGACAACTGGATCGCCAAAACGCACCGGAATTTCTATCGCCAAAAACCAAAAAACGTTGATGTTGTAGGGGCGAGGCTTGCCCTCGTCCCCAAAGGAGCGGAAAAAATTTTGATATTCGCAAACGCCGCCGAAAGTCGGCGAAGGACTGGAACGCGGGCGTCCCGCCCGCCTCTGTGTGTAATAG
>JAISQS010000079.1 GCA_031274045.1 Planctomycetaceae bacterium
TATGTCAAAATCAAACGTAAAACTTACGCCGATGATGAGGCAGTTTCAAGACGCGAAACTGGTTTGTCCAAATGCAATCGTCCTTTTTCGTATGGGCGATTTTTATGAAATGTTTCTTGAGGATGCGAAGATCGCCTCGCAAATTCTTGGTCTGGCATTGACCAGCCGCGAAAAAGGTCCCGACGCAATGCCGATGGCGGGGTTTCCTTGTAATCAACTTGACACGTATATTGCCAAATTGATTAACGCCGGATATCGCGCTGCCGTTTGCGAGCAAGTTGAAGACCCCAAAAAGGCGAAGGGTATTGTTAAGCGTGAGGTGGTGCGGGTTGTAACTGCCGGAACGGTTACGGAAGACTCGATTCTTGATCCGCGTTCGTCAAATTTTCTTTTAGCGGTTTCTATGAATTCGCGAACGCCTGAGTTGGAGTCCGGGCTTGCGTGTGTTGAGTTATCGACCGGTCTGTTTTGGGCGGTCACAGTGAAGAAGGATTCTTTGCTTGAGCAAATTGCGCGTATCATGCCTGCTGAAATAATATATAGTGACAAAGACCCGTTTACATTGCCCGAAACTTTCAAAGTACAAAAAACCCAACGCCCCGATTGGGCTTTCAATTATCGCACTGCCAAAGAAAATCTGTTCAAGCAATTCAAGACGACGACGCTTGAAGGTTTCGGATTCAACGACAGCAACAGCAACATTCCAGCGATTTGTGCGGCTGGTGCAATTATCGACTATTTGAACGAGACGCAACGCCAGACGTTGGAACATATCGAATCGCTCACGCCGTATCACATCGGTTCGTACATGGAAATCGACGAAGCAAGCCGCGTAAGCCTCGAACTAACACGAGCAATACGTACCGGAAAACGCGACGGGACGTTGCTTGAAGTGCTGGACAAATGTATTACTCCGATGGGTGCGCGGTTGTTGGCGGATTGGGTTGCGTCGCCGTTATTGGATATTGGGCAAATAAACAGCAGGTTAGATGCGATTGAGGATATCTTGACTGACATTAACCGGCTGACGAACATTACTGAAAATTTGCGCAAAATAAACGACATCCAAAGAACGGTTACGCGGATTGTTCAACATCACTGTTCGCCGCGAGATTTAGGGTTGGTTTCGCGAACGCTTACTTTTTTGCCGATGTTCATAAATTTGTTGAGCAATGCCAAAAGTACGTTATTGAAAACGATACGGGATGGTATTGATCCGTGTCAGGAGTTGTCTGATACGTTGCAAAGGGCGTTGGAGCGGGAGTTGCCTTACAATCCTAACGACGGCGGTTTCATTCGCAACAACTTCAATAACGAACTCGACGAACTACGCAACATGCAACGCGGCGGAAAAGAATGGATCGCAAAGTACCAATCCAAAGAAATCGAAAGAACTAAAATCTCAACTTTGCGAGTCGGATTTACTCGTGTGTTTGGTTACTATATTGAAATTTCGAATGTGCATCGTGAAAAAATTCCCTCAAACTACGAAAGAAAACAGACAATAAAAAACGCCGAAAGATACACAACCAGCGAACTCAGAAAATACGAAGAAAAAGTCCTCACCGCAAGCGAACGCGGCAATGAGCTTGAGCGTGAAATTTTTGATTCGCTTTGCGAGCAAGTGATTGCGAATCGTCAAAACATACAGAAGACGGCGCATGCGATAGCGATTCTTGATGTTTTGTGTTCGCTTGCGGTGTTGGCGCGGCAGCAGCGTTATTGTCGTCCGGTGTTGGTTGAGGATCCGATGATTAGGATAATTGAGGGGCGGCATCCTGTGATTGAGGTGATGGGTGCGCCGGGCAGTTTTGTCCCGAATAATATTGAGATTGATCGCGGCAAGAACGGTATGCTGCAATTGATAACGGGTCCGAATATGGCTGGCAAAAGTACATTCATTCGGCAGACTGCGTTGCTTTGTATCATGGCTCAAATCGGCAGTTTCATTCCGGCTCAAGAAGCTCAAATAGGAATTTGTGATCGGATTTTTGCGCGTGTTGGGGCGAGTGATGAGATTGCGCGTGGTCATAGTACGTTTATGGTTGAGATGATTGAGACGGCGAGAATTTTGAATCAGGGAACGGAAAAGAGTCTGGTTATTTTGGATGAGATTGGTCGCGGAACGAGTACGTATGACGGGATTTCTTTGGCGTGGTCAATTTGCGAATATCTGCATGATCAGATTCGTTGCAGAACGCTTTTTGCGACTCATTATCACGAGTTGACGGAGATGGCGGATTCGTTTGAGTTGATTCGGAATCTCAATGTTGCGGTGAATGAGTTGAATGATGACGTTGTATTTTTGCACAAAATTTTGCCCGGCTCCGCTGACAAAAGTTACGGAATACATGTTGCAAAATTGGCAGGAGTGCCAAGAGAAGTTACCCAAAGAAGCCGTGAGATTTTAGCGGAACTCGAACAAAACCGAGTCAAAGTCTCAATAGATAACACCGACAACGAAAGCACCGAACTAAAAAGCTTCTCAACAACCACACAAGACGGAGATGAAATAAAACGTGTTGTACCGGTAAGCCGCAAAAAAGTCGGAAACATTCAATTCTCCCTGTTCGGCGCAGACGACCACCCAATAATAGAAGAAATAAGAGAACTAGACATAAACACAATCAACCCCGTCAACGCCCTACAACTACTCTTAAAATGGAAAAAAAATATTCTGTAAAATAGATTCATTGTTTAATCTTTCTTGTTTATTGTTTAATCTTTCTCAATTATTGTTTAGCCTTTCTTAAATTTATTGTGTAATATCACTAGTGTCCGGTTAATTTGGCAAAAAGCCGTTATAACCTTTTAATTTAATATTATTTATATAAAATTTTGACCCCCGTCGACTTCAATTCGGTCTGAGTTTGTAGCGGGATAAAC
>JAISQS010000113.1 GCA_031274045.1 Planctomycetaceae bacterium
AAAAACTAAAAACTCGCTACTAAATAAGGTAATAAGGTTATGTCTGTGGGTGATTCACGGGCTACTAAGGTTGTTTTTGTAAGAAAATCAGGTCGTAAATAAGGTTTGTTTTTTCTACAACGTTGAAGTATTTCACTGATAGATACTTTTTACGTTTGATAATTCATTTTTTTTAATGTCATCGTGAAAATTTGTATAACCAATATTGAGTCTCAACCAATCCGCAACTGGTTACCGATTCCCTCTCCCTTAGTAACACAATGTTCCCCACAATCCGCGCCCTTATCCCCTTATTAAAACGTTGTGAATAAGGGGATAAGGGCGCGGATTGGGGTAGCTTCGTTGTTACTAAGGGTGGGGAAATTTTTGTACCAGTTGCGAGTCGTTTGTGACTCAATATCCGTAGCTCAAATATGTAACAAAATCATATTTGTTACGATTGCGAAAGGGAATTTTCAAGTGTAAAAAGTATAAAACGGAGTGCAGTCATCTTGTAATGTGAAATGCGTGTGATAAACTACCGCCTCAATTTTCGTGTTGTTGCAAATATAGCGTTAAAATTTGCGGCAACACGCAACCACCATTCAAAACAAGAAAGAGAATAGAGAATGATGATAATTGTAAGTCTGTTAATTGGAGTTTTATTGCTGGCGGTTATTGGTTGCAATGAACCAACGCCAACACAGGAACCGACTCCACAAGTTAAACCCGTCGAGACTGTCAAAACGACACCGGAACCAACACAAGCGAAGGTTGCGTTGATTTTGGTTGATATTCAAAATGATTACTTCCCGGGAGGAAGAAATCCTTTACGCGAACCTGAAAAGGCTGCTGAACAGGCAAGGGTAGCACTTGATTATTTTAGGGAACACCGCTTGCCGTTGTTTCATATTCAGCACATTAGTTTGTATGAAGGGGCAACTTTTTTGTTGCCTGATACAGACGGCATCAAGACGCATGATACGGTGAAACCGGCTTCTGGTGAACCGATTATTTTGAAACATTACCCGGACAGTTTTTTCCAGACGGAATTGCATGAAAAACTTTCGGCGTTGGGTATAAAGCGTCTTGTAATTTGCGGCATGATGACGCACATGTGTATAGATACAACAGTTCGGGCAGCCAAGAATCATGGTTACGAAGTCGTTTTATTGAGCGATGCTTGCACCACAAGAGATTTAACTTGGGAAAATAATGAAATTCCGGCAGAAACCGTACACAACACATTCATGGCAGCCCTGCAAGGAAGATTTGCAAAAATTATCAAAGCAAACGAAATAGATGCAACTTTGAAATAGACATTTTTCAACTTGCCCAAATGGGGACAATCTATTGGTATACTTTTTACACTTGATAATTCTCACGTATAAAAAGTACAACAATAATTAACAGGATAGAAAGAGAGTGTAATGAAGTGCAATGAGAGCGTGTATAAAGCTTTCGTAATCTTCCTTACCTTTCCTTACCTTCCTGTTAATTATTCCTAATCGTCGGCAACAAAAATCATGTTGCTTGTCTATGACTTGGACTCTGATATTTCGATTATTGCACCGTTGTTGTCAATAAACGCTATTCGTAAGCCCGGCATTGGCGAAAACGGTTGTAGTAGAACCGTCTTGCCCACTAACGCCGCATCAAGATCATCAACCGCAAACGCCGCATGAGGCATCGTCTTGATCGATTCATGCATCGGACTGTCCTCGTCAAATTTAAGCCACTCAATCCCAAATGGATCCGATGCCGGATCCGTAACATGAACTCCAAGCTCCGAAATATAACCCGACCACTCACGCTCTTCAGTGGTAGGAACCCCAAAATGTAAATATCTCATTTTTTTCTCTTTGTTAAATTGTTACAGGTTTATTCACCTTGTTATATCGCACAAGTCACAAACGCATTCGCGTGTTCGGTTTGGAACGGAACAACACCTCCGGTGTTGTCCATATCCGAGCCGAACTCGTAAAACCAAATGATTTGACGCACCAATGCCAAAAAAGACGTGTGGTATAACGAGGTTTATTCACCTTCTTAATACGTGGTTTATAACTTATTCGACCGTTTGTTCGTCTGGTTTTATATTGGCTCGAAGGAGTCAACGCAATCGCTAAACTTAATGGTAATTTTACGTCAAAACTTTCACCACACCAAACACAGACCGCAATACCGGCACGCCTCGCAACTGTTCCAACTTCATCAATTCATAGTCAGCCAACGAGGTGAAAGTGTAGCCAAAATCCGAACTCTTGACAATATCCACCGCCATCGCGTCAACAACTTGCCCAAAATTTCGCGGAACAACACTCAACCATCAGCACCAACTCATGTAAAAATTGATCTTGTTTCGAGAGAGTTAATTTGATACAATCCCGACACAATACATGAGCGATTGTAACAAAAAATCGTGAACGGTACTCCAGCCATACAACTGTCTCTTAAACTTATTGATGAGATCAAATTTCTGAAATCAAATTTCAAAAAAATGTAATTACTATGCCACAGTCAGCAATTCAATCACCAACAGACCAACCTATCGATCAAAATTATTTTAACCGTGTTTCTTTGGTGCAATCGTTAAACGATTCGGCATCTTTGATCGTTTTGGCGTTGACGGGCGGTGGTCAGGTGATAGGCGACCTTTTGTCTGTTCAAGGAACGTCGCGTACATTGCTTGAAGCGACGGTAGCTTATTCGCCTGAATCTTTGCGTAATTATATCGGCTGCACGCCCGATCAATATTGCTGTCAACGTACCGCACGATTCATGGCAACCGCCGCCTTCAACCGCGCACTCCAAACAATACGCACACGTACAAATAACCAACAAAATAAGCACGAAACGAATCCATTACCCTTGAGTCATTATGCTAATTTGTTCGGAGTCGGTTGTACTTGTTCGCTCAAAACTGATGACGACAAAAAAGGTGAGCATCGTATTCATATTGCAATTCAGACGCTTAATTGTACTTTCGCTTTGTCACTTCAATTGAACAAAAACGCGCGAAGCCGACAGGAGGAAGAACGGCTTGCCGCCGACTTGATACTCAACGCAATCGAAAACGTAAGAACAAAACGAATGACTCCAATTGCGGCTTTTGACAACAATGAAATTGCCGACAATCAAAACGCAAATAAATTCGACCAAACATTAGACGCATTTGATCACAGAGCGAATCTAAAATTTGACGAGATACTACAATTAAATTTGCAACCCAACGAATCGGTTGTTATTGAGGAGGCGATTGCTGCACCGCAACTCGTTGATTTATTTTTTGACAAAATAACTGCGATACTTTGGCAGACGGGCAAAATTAAACATTGCCGACAAAAAATAGATACATCAAAAAACGACATCGAAGCATTCAACACTCAAGCCGAATTTATGCAAGCGATCTTTTCCGGTTCGTTTAATCCAATCCATGCCGGTCATATTGAGATGATAACATTGGCGGAACGTAAACTAGGTTGCAAAGCGGCTCTTGAAATATCAATTAAAAACGCGGACAAACCGACAATAGATTACATTGAACTCAAAAAACGACTCGACGAAATCCACAGACAACGCCCCAACCAAGTCGTCTGGCTAACACAGACTCCTTTGTTCCAAGACAAATCGGAAACATTCAGAGGCGCAACCTTCATTGTCGGTACTGACACGTTGAGACGTTTTGCGGATGTAAGTCAATATTACAGAAATATACATCATCTACACGACGTATTGCGGGTAATAGCGTATCACGACTGCCGATTCCTTGTCTTTGCAAGAAAAACCGATTCGGGGATTGAGTCATTGAAGGATTTGGATGTGCCGGACATGTTGCGAAGTCTTTGCGACACTGTGCCGGTAACGGAATTTGCAAAAAATATCTCCTCAACCGAATTACGAAAAGCTACATCATAAAGCCGCATTGACGACCGAATGAATATGATTCTTAAACTGCGATCAACATAAAATGAGTCTTAATTTTGACTCTTTTATATTTTTTTGTTGGTACACTAACATAAAATAATAAAAGAGCCTCAGTAAAACTGAACCGCAACTGGTAACCAAGTTCCCCTCCCTTAATAACACACGATGCTCCCCGCACGCACCCTTATCCCTTATTGTTTGAGTCGTGGTGTAACCACGAACTTTATCCGTAACAAATAAGGGGATAAGGGCGCGTGCGGGGGCGCTTCGTTGTTATTAAGGGAGGGGGAAACTGGTAACCGGTTACGAATTGGTTTGAGTGATGTTGATTGATTTTTTATGCAATGCAGGGCGATAATTTATCGTAACACGCTTTTATATTTTGCTTTAACACATCAACAATAAACGATAAAAGAGCCAATAGATTTTTTTTGCGTTAAAAATAAAAACGCATTTTAAAGTACGAATGTATAAAAAATCTTCCCTTACCTTCCTGTTAATTATTCCTCCGCGCGGCGAAATCTGCGGGGCAATTGTTTAATATTTTTTGTATGAAAAGTCTATGAAGTTTGTTGATGTTCTTCTTGGTTTTGGTTCGAATCTTGGAGATCGTGAGTTGGCGATTTTTGGGGCGTGGCAATTGATTGGTGAGATTGATGGGGTGGAGTCGGTTT
>JAISQS010000114.1 GCA_031274045.1 Planctomycetaceae bacterium
CTAAAAACTTCCATTATTGTTGATATTATTGGGGCGTTGCCCCGAGTGGTGTTCGTGAATCTTTTTCGTAGGGCGTTGCCCTACGCTATGAGCTTGTTGCCCTTTCAGGGCGTTGATACAGCGAATAAAAGGCACAATGTAACACCCACACAAAATCCGAAATAATCAGAAAATTTCCGTTCTTTCTGTCCTTCCGCGTTCTCTGCGCCTCCGCGCGAAATATTTTTTTGTTTCGCGCAGAGGCGCGGAGAACGCGGAGTTTTTTAACGCGGAAAGACGGAAAGCGCGGAATACACGGAAACAAACTTAAAAAATTTTTCCGTTCTTTCTGTCCTTCCGCGCTTTCCGCGCTTTCCGCGTTAAAAAAATATTGAAGGTTCTATTTCATTGTTGATCCGAGAGGTGGATAACCCCCTTTGCGTTCTTCGTGTCTTTGTTCGCAACAAAATTCAATGTACGACCGTATATCATCGGCTTATATTATTTATGTGATTGTTGTGTTATCATACTCAACATGTTGCGGGCTTCGTTGACACAAAAGCGTGAGCGGCAAGACGAAATTTAGCTCGCAAGCAATTTAATATTTGAAGTCGAATTTCTGTAACAATAAAGAGAATTTGTCTGTTTATGAATTCGTGTTTCACTTAAAATTTTTGTCCACATTTTACTAACTTAACTGTTATGGCATTTCATCCACAGTCTATAAGGGAAAAGATTCTTGCGGTTATTTCCCGCCCTAACTACACGCCGATCAAGACACAAGAGTTTCGCAAACAACTCAACCTCTCACCAAAAGACTCTCACTCGTTTCGTCAACTTATTGCGAAGATGACATCGAACGGTGATCTCGAATACAGTAAGCAACATTACGTTATTCTTGCGGATCATCACAAGAAGGACTTGTCGAAATTGCGCAACAAAAATACATCTGCCGCAGCGCATTCGGAATATTTGACCGGCACAAAAAATGTCAGTGCCAAAACACTCGTTACCGGTCGTTTTCAACGTCATACATCTGGTATTGGTTTTGTTCGTCCGCGTGCATCGCTCAATGATGATGTGCCTTTGAATGATATTTTTATACCGGCTCATTGGACTTATGATGCGGCTTCGGGTGATATTGTTGCGGTTGAGATTATGCCGCGCCGCGAGCGCGATGAGTACGGGCAAAACACAAGAAAAAAACAAAAAAAAGAACACAAAAAGAAACAAAAATCCGAAGTTGAACAAAAACAATCTGTTCGCGGTCGAATTGCGCAGATTATTGAGCGTGCGTCGAATCGTTTTGTTGGAACGTATCTTGTGTCGAATGATTGGGCGTTTGTTCAGGTTGATGGTTCGATTTTCAAGATGCCGATTCCTCTTGGTGATGCGAATGCGTCGTCTGCCCGAATTGGTGATAAGGTTGTTGTTGAGATGGTAAAATTTCCGACTCCGCACACAAACGGCGAAGCTGTAATAGTGGAGGTTTTGGGTGCGCATGGTGTTCCCGGAATTGACACGCTTTTGATCATGCGTCAATTTGATCTTCCCGAACATTTCAGCGATGAAGCTCTATTATCTGCCCGTAGGGAAGTTGAAAAATTCTTCAAAATTTTTCCCGACGATTCTTTGCAAGATGACGCTGACAAGAAAATGATTGATCAAAAACTTGCGGAAATGGGGCGGCTCAATTTGACTGACGAAATTATTATTACGATTGATCCGGCTGATGCTCGTGATTTTGACGATGCCGTTTCTTTGCGGCAACTTGACAACGGCAATATTCGTTTAGGTGTGCATATTGCGGATGTGGCTTATTTTGTGCCGAAGTCGTCGCCGGTAAACAAAGAGGCAATGAATCGCGGGACGAGTGTTTATTTGCCGGATCGTGTTATTCCGATGTTGCCGGAGGTGTTGTCTAATGCGTTGGCATCGTTGCAGCCGGATAAGATTCGTTTTGCCAAATCGGTGTTTATTGATTTTACGCCGAGTGGAATGCGGACGCATACGGAAATTTATCGGTCTGCTATCCGCAGCACGCAACGATTCAACTACACCGAAGTACAAGAATTTTTTGATACACCGGATAAATTCAAAACCTGCTGGCGACCTGAAATTCGTGAGCTTTTGAATAATTTACTTGAGTTAACGCGGACGTTGCGGAGGCGGAGATTTGAACGCGGGTCGCTGGAGTTGGATGTGCCGGAGGTGAAGATAGAGTTGGATGACAATGGTGTTGTTGCCGGTGCGTATGTTTATCCTTATTATGATTCAAATCGGCTGATAGAGGAATGTATGTTGGCGGCAAATGAAGCGGTCGCAGAACTCATTCACTCAAAACATGTCCCGTTTTTACGCCGAATTCATAGCGGTCCGTCTGTCAGAAAATTGCGAAGTTTCACAAGTTTTATTCGTATGCTGGAAATCGCGAATTTGAAAGCGGATAACCTTTACCAAGATCGATTCATAATCCAACGTTTGCTAAACGCAGTCAAAGGAACTTCACAAGAATACGCCGTAAATATATCGCTGTTACGCTCAATGCAAAAAGCAATTTACTCGCCGGAAACGGAGGGGCATTATGCGTTGGCTTCGGATTGTTATTGTCATTTTACGTCACCGATAAGGCGTTATCCTGATCTTGTGATACACATGGTTTTGGATGAAATTTTGGATGGTGAGAATGTGAAGCCGGACATGCGGGAGTTGGTTTTGTTGGGGGAGCATTGCAGCGACCGCGAGCAAAGAGCCGACGAAGCTGAACGTGAACTAAAAAAACTGAAACTGATCGACTACATGAGCAAAAGAATCGGCGAAAAATTGGAAGCCGTCATCACCAATGTCGAATCTTACGGAATTTTTGTAATGGGAACGGAGATTCCGGCGGAGGGATTAGTTCGTATTGAGGGTTTGACCGACGACTTCTACCGATTCCAAAGAGACGCAAAAATTTTGATTGGACAAAAACAAAATAACATATTACGAATTGGGAACAGGTTATTGGTCGAAGTTGTGCGGGCAGATTTCGACTCAAGACAAATTGATTTCAGAATGGTAAAACAATTAAAATCAAATCTCCCATCAGCAAAATTGAAATAATAGAGAAGGAAAGTCTATCAAAATAAAATAGATTTTTTGCGCGTTAAAAAAAACGCATTTTAAGGTACGAATACACAAAAAATCTTCCTTTACCTTCCCTTACCTTCCTGTTAATTATTCCTCCGCGCGGCGAAATCTGCGGGGCAATTGTTTAATATTTTTTGTATGAAAGTCTATGAAGTTTGTTGATGTTCTTCTTGGTTTTGGTTCGAATCTTGGAGATCGTGAGTTGGCGATTTTTGGGGCGTGGCAATTGATTGGTGAGATTGATGGGGTGGAGTCGGTTT
>JAISQS010000120.1 GCA_031274045.1 Planctomycetaceae bacterium
AACAGTCCTGTTATGCGAAGTAGGGGCGTACACCATTATTATTTTATAATTCTTTTTATTTCTTCTTTTACATATTCTAAATTGTTATTATGTAATAATGGTATTAATTTATTTATTTCATTTTATATTCCAATATTTTTATTGCATCATTTATCATTTCACTGTTTTCAACTAAAAATGTTACGGGTCTTAATTTCCCCATCGGTTTCGTTTCCTTCGCTATTTTTTTAATCTTTTTGTTTATTTCCAATTCATCTATTCTATCCAGTGTTTTGTTTGTAAAATAAATTTCCAATTTAAACCCTGTATTCCATATTGATAGGAACCCCATATTTTTATTTTTGTTTAACATTTTACATATCCATATTTTTCCGAAATTTATAAAATAATGCCATTCCAATTTTAAATTGATTTCATTTATTCTTTTTTCAAATTCTTGATAAATTTTATAGTTTTTGCCCAACGAAGTTTCCAGAACTACATCAGTTGGATATACCATTGGGTCTTTTAATATTTGAATTTCCATGATTTTCTCTTTTATTCTTAATTTTGTGATATATCTTGACAATAAACACGCGCATATCTTATCATTCCAACTATAATAGTCATTTCAGTACTGCCGGGTCCTTGCCGTTCCAAATCTATATGAGTTTTACAAAGAAATTCCATCATTTCCATAATTTTTTTCCTGTTTTATTTTATACATTATTTCCTTCCAATTACCTTCCTGTGGGTTATTTTACTCAAAAAAAATTACGGAATACCTCGATAAATTTTGACTTGTTCGATTATTCCTTTGAAGCCGGGCAGGTGGTGGTCGATGACTTGTGAGTCCTTATCCAATCCGATTTGAGTTCCTTCATTCGGCAAACGTTCAATATATTTTGGCAAAATCCGATTGTCAACTTCCTGCCCGTTCACGGAAAGCGATGCCCGCTGGTCTTTGCCAATTTTACCGGTCAATACTGTCTTGTTGTCGATTTGTTGTTTCCCTGAAAGAGAGAAAATTTCACCGTTTAACCGAACCGCAAAAAACGGTTTTCCCTCACGTATTGCAAGAGCATAACCATTCGTACTGCCGCCGCAAGCGAGAACAACACCGTCTTTCGTCTCCGGCGTAACAATTACTTCAACCGTCCAAGAAGTCCCTGCACAGTGCAACGATTCCGAATGAGGAACGTCAATATAAACATTCCCGTCAAAACGGCATCCTTGTTCTGTTGCCGGTATTGTGCCGTGAACCGTCAAGTGATTTGCCTTACCGGAAATATCTTTAAATGCATTTTCGCGTTTCGAGAAATCAAGTTGAAATTTAAGACCGGGCTGCTTGTCAATTTTCAGATTGTCCGTTACGAAAACACGCCGCGCCCAATCTTTCCATGCTTCGGACATTCGTTCCACTGTTTCCGGTTGCTTTGCGGCTAAATCCGTTAACTCCATCGAATCCGCTTTCAAATCATAAAGTTCCCAAACGCCTTTGGCTTCAATCCAAACGAGTTTCGTATCACCTTCCCGTATTCCGCGATTATTTTCATGTTCCCAAAATAACGTTCGCGGTGATTTCTGTTCGCCTGCGAAAGCGGGAACGAGACTTCGCCCTTCCATTGGGATAATTGATTTTCCGTTCTGTTCTTTGGGATACTTCGCACCAGCAATCTCAACGAACGTCGGCATAAAATCAATAATATGCCCGACGCTTGTTTCAAACTCTCCTTTGCGTTTAATCCCATTCGACCAATGAACAACCAACGGTGTACGGATACCGCCTTCTTGAATGTAATGTTTATAAAGCCGCCACGGAGTGTTCGACATATTTGCCCAACCGCTTCCTGTACTGTGATAAGTACCGCGTGATCCCATTGTTTCGAGTTCGGCATTTTTGTGAAGTTTATTTTGCGGACCGGAATTGACATCAAATCCCCACGGATCCCATTCTGCACAAGCCCCGTTGTCCGATAGAAACAGAATCAGCGTATTGTCCAAATCACCATGTTTTTTCAAATCGTCAATAACCCGTCCGATATTCTGATCCATTCGGTCAACCATTGCGGCAAAAACAGCCATTCGCCGAGCCAAATCAGCGCGGCGGTCAGCGTCAATCGTTTCCCACGCCGGATTTTCTTTATCTGCCCAACCGGTGTTGATATTGATCCGGTTCTTCGGCACGTAACTTCGCGGAGTCAGTTGAACGTTTTCGTCAATCACGCCCATTGTTTTTTGCCGAGCATAACGTTCCGCGCGAATCGCGTCCCAACCTTTGAGATACGTTTCGGCGTATTTGTCAATTTCTTCTTTGGGAGCGTGCAAGGGAAAATGCGGTGCGGTATAAGCCAAGTAAAGAAAAAACGGCGAACGTTTACCATCGGCATCCGGTTTGCGTGAATCCGCCAAAAAATCCAGAGCATAATCGGTAAAAACATCGGTTGCGTAATACTTATCGGGATTGTATTGACGTTTTGGGCGGTCAACGGGCAATCGTGTGTGAACGTTTGGATTGAAGAACGAGGTGAAGCCGCCGAGTAGTCCGAAAAATTCGTCAAATCCACGATCAATTGGATTTGGTTTTTCGTGCAAGTGCCATTTTCCGCTCATATAAGTACGATAACCGGCGGATTTAAGGACTTCGGCGGTTGTTACGCAACGGTCGGTCAAGTAACCTTCGTAACCGCGTTGATTCGGATGATGTCCAGCCATTCCGCCGACACCGGCTTGATGTGGATAAAGACCGGTGTTGATGGAAGCCCGCGAAGGACAGCAACGGGTTGAGTTATAAAATTGTTTGAAGCGGAGACCGCCCGCCGCAAGACGGTCAATATTCGGTGTCTTTATTTCACCGCCGTAACAGCCAAGATCAGAATAACCAAGATCATCCGCAAGAATCAAAATGATATTCGGACGCGGAGCTGATTTTGTTTGTGACCAAACAGAATCCGAAACAAAAACAACCGCTAAAAAACAGCCAAACAACCGTAACACAAATGTCTGAATTCGAATAAAACTCTTCATTATTTTAATTTGTCATAAGGAACAACGGACAAGAACGCAGGCGGGATACTTTGTTATACCACACACAAGTTTCGTTAGCGACGGTGGCTTGCCCCCGTTATACCACACATCTTTTAAGATGTTTTTCTTCTTGAGAATACGAAACAAACAAAATATACGAAACATAACGAAATAAAATTTCCTGATTATTTCGTTTTTTGTGGGGCATTTACATCGTGCCTTTTATCAAGCACTGTATCAATACAATGTATCAACGCCCTGAAAGGGCAAAATATCATAGCGTAGGGCAACGCCCCATACGTATTAACTTAAGGCGTAAGTTCGAAATTGGTATTGTAGAACGGGTGATTTTTTTGTAAACTTGCCTTTTGT
>JAISQS010000121.1 GCA_031274045.1 Planctomycetaceae bacterium
CGCTTGGTCTGATATTGTTGCCCCGTTGGGGCGAAGGTTATTTATAATCAATTATCGTAGGGCGTTGCCCTACGCTATGATATTTTGCCCTTTCAGGGCGTTGATACATTGCATTGATACTGTGCTTGATAAAAGGCACGATGTAAAAGCCCCACAAAAAACGAAATAATCAGAAAAAATGATTAAAAAGCGCAGTAGAGACGCAATACATTGTGTCTCTACACTTTGTAGAATATTTTTCTTATCTCTGCATTTGCCATGTCCGGCGGTGTCTCACCTCTAATGTTTTTCGCATTTATATCCGCGCCGTTTTCGAGCAGGCATTTGATTATGTCAACATTGGAATTTTTGCGTGCGGCGCAATGAAGGGGCGACTCAAATCTAATGTTGTTCGCTTTTATATCCGCGCCGTTTTCGAGCAAGCATTTTATTATGTCAACATTGGAATTATCAGAAGCAGCCTTATGAAGCGGAGTATCAAAAATATCGTCTTTCGCATTTACATCCGCGCCGTTTTTGAGCAGACATTTTATTACGTCAACATTGGAATTTTTGCTTGCGGCGCAATGAAGCGGCGTATCATCTTCGTTGTTTGTCGCATTTACATACGCGCCTTTTTCAAGCAAATATTCTATTACGTCAAAATTGGGATTATCGCTTACAGCGTAATGAAGCGGCGTATTAGAGAAGCTGCCTTTCGCATTTACATTCGCGTCGTTTTTGAGCAGGCATCGGATTATATCAACATTGGTGTTATAAAATGCAGCACAATGAATCGGCGTATTAGTGTCTTTATTTTTTGCCATTACATCCGCGCCGTTGGCGATCAGGCATTTGATTATGTCAACGTTAGAATTATAAAACGCAGCACAATGAAGCGGTGTACCGGCTCCTTTGTTTGTGTCACGTATATCTGCGCCATTTTTGAGCAAGCATTTGATTATGTCAACATTGGGATTACTAAATGCAGCGCAATGAAGCGGCGTACCAATTATACCGTTCTTTACATTTATATCCGCGCCGTTGTCGAGCAGGCATTGGATTATGTCAACATTAGAATTATAGTGTGCCGCCCAATGAAGCGGTGTATAGCCTTCAGTGTCTTTTGCATGTACGAATTCGGGGTCAATTTTTATCCGCTCTTTTACTGTTTCCAGATCAGCTTGTTTAATCGCGTCAAAAAAAAGGTCTAATTCAGGGGAAATGTTATTTGACATAGTTATTGGTTAAGGTTTTTAATATTTTCATATACTTTTTTCACTTGATAATTCCTTTTGCAAAAAGTCACCGTGAAAATTTGTACAATCAATTAACAGTTACAGGACTAACTCAATCCTCCGAAATTTCTTTTTCGTTTCTTAAAATCTTCGATTGCTTTGTCGAGTAGTTTGGAATCAAAATCAGGCCAACACGTTTCTGTTATCCAAATTTCTGCGTAGCTAAGTTGCCATAGCAGATAGTTACTCAACCGCATCTCACCCGCAGTACGAATCAACAAATCAGGATCATTCATTCCGGCAGTGTATAGATGTTGAGCAATACAATTTTCATCAACAACATCGGCAGCAATTCCCTCTTGAATTATTTTTTTAACTGCGTCGGTAATCTCGCCGCGCGAGCCGTAATTTATCGCGAGACACAATTTGAGTCCGGTATTTGATTTCGTGATTTCTGTGCATTCATTGATCAATAACTTTGTATCATCCGGAATTCCGTCGCTTCGACCGATGACGGAAAATTGGATATTATTTTTTATCAAAGTAGGTCGTTCCTCGTTTAGATAATGTTTCAACATCTGCAAAAGGAAGTCCAATTCGTTTTTGGGTCGCTTCCAATTTTCACTCGACAGGCAATATAAAGTCAATTGTTCTATTCCGTTTTTTGCACAATGTTCCGTGATTTCGTGAACGCGCGCGGCACCGGCGCGATGTCCCTCGTGTCGCGGTAAACCTTGCCGAATTGCCCAACGCCCATTGCCATCCATTATTATTGCAATATGCATCTGACGTGAAGTGTGAGATTGTTATGAATAAAATTACTGATTATTTCGGATTTTGTGGGGGCTTCCCTTCGTGTCATTTATCAATGCGCTACATCAATGCCCTGAAAGGGCAAAATATCATAGCGTAGGGCAACGCCCTACGATAATTGATTGTAAATAATAACCTTCGCCCCAACGGGGCAATAATATCAGACCAAACGGAAGTTTTTAGTTTTCAGATTCGTTAGCGATGGTCGCTTGCGACCAACGGGATGCGTCGCTCGTTTGACTTGGGGCAAGCCCCTTTCGTTATCGGTTGTTTTGTTTGAAAATTAGGTGGAAATGAGATTTTGGCGTGTTGGTGAACCGAAGTTTTTTCCGCCCCTTTTGGCTTTTGCCCTTTCAGGGCGAGAGTTATTGGGTGCGACTTTTCACAGGGCGTTGCCCTGTGCTATGAGCTTTTTGCCCCGTTGGGGCGTAAAAAAATTCGCCGCAACGTATGACCAGCCAACTCCGTTTGTCAAATAGTTATTAAGGTAAGTAAAGTTGGGCGTACATCGCGAATTGGTAAAGCGTGAGTTAGTCGGGTATCAATATCGGTAACAAAATTATGACTAAGGTGATGGCGAATGGGAATTTTCAAGTATAAAAAGTATACTAATTCTCAAATTGTTCTTGCTCGATTTAGGTGATTTTTCATAGGAAGATTCAAATTGTTCTTGCTCGATTTAGGTGATTTTTCATAGGAAGATAATGGAATAATATTTTGTATTCTCATGTATTCGCTTTAAAAATAATTTTTAAAACGCGTTGTCCATTTCTCTCGCGTTTATACGTCTCGCAGCCGTTGTTCATAACACGCGAGTCGTTCGTCTCACTTCCGCTAATTTCGTCAACCTTGAAAGTATCAAAAGTATTATTTTAGTATTATTTTGGGATTGCGCGGACATCTTGCAACTCCGTTCTGAACACCTCCGATATTTTTTTTACCAACACGTTATTCGCTGCCGAATCGAACATGGCGCGGCTTTCTTGCGAGATGCGTATTGTTGGCGTGTTGGGGCGGTTTGGTTGTTTTGTTTCTTCGTGCAAAAAGCGTAATTGGACTGTCTTGCCTATCGTTTGGCAAAGAGCTATCCGCAACCGTTGCAACTCACGCTCGCAATATTCCTTTGTCGTCAAATTCTGAAACACAACAACAAACGTATTCGGCTTCTTAAATTCCACCCTCAAAAAAACCGATGCCGACGAACCCAACATGCCCGGAACCGAATCCACCGCAGCACGCCAAATCTCCGTCGCACGCGCCGAATCCAACTTGTCAAGCTCCACACCCCAACCTTGACCTCCACCCGATTGACCGCCAACCTGATTTAGCGCAACAGAATTAGTCACACCGTTTTCGTTTGTTGTCTGCGCGAGGGGTGTGTTTGGTTGGCTGGTTGGCTGGGCTGCGGACAAATTTTGTGTTGGTTGATTCTGTATTGTTTGATTTGGTGTCGGTTGATTTTGTGTTGGTAGATTTGCGGCGGGTTGAATTATTCGTTTTGCCGGTTTTATTATTTCTGCTTGCGATCTGGTTTGTTGTTCTGCGGGCAAATTTATGGGGATTTCTCCTTTTCGTAATTTGTCAAGCAGAGTTGTAATCATGTAAAAATTCTCAAGATGAGCAATTCTCACTAACGCTAACTCTATCAAAATCCGCGTTTGGGCATTGTATCGCATTCTGCTGTAAGTTTGATCAAGTATCTGCATGGCAGCCAAAATTCTATGCAAGCCGTACTCATTTGCAAATTTTCCCGCCTGTTCAAAACGCGACGGAGTACAAAAAAGCATCAACGAAAAATCTCCACCAGATACCAACACAAGCAAATCACGCAACAACCCCATCATCTGCTCAACCAAAACAGCAAGATCAACACCTTGCGATGTTGCTGTTTCAATTTCGGAGAAGATTGATGTTGTATCGCAATGTAAAATTGCGTCTAGGAGATTGAATAGTAATTGATCGTTTGCGGTTCCGAGCATGTTGTGAACATCGGCGAGCGAGATATTTTGCGGCGCGAACGACAAGAGTTGTTCGAGCAACGATTGTGCGTCACGCATTGAGCCGGCGGCGCGTCTTGCGAGGAGTTCAAATACGCCGGCTTCTGCGGTGACTCCCTCGTTCGCCGCGATCTGCGCGAGATGTTGCGCAATTTTCGACGTGTCAATTCCTGCAAAATCATAACGTTGACAACGCGATAAAATCGTTATCGGAATTTTTGACGGTTCTGTTGTGCAGAAGATAAATTTGACGTGTTCCGGCGGCTCTTCAAGAATTTTTAGCAAGGCATTGAACGCCTCGCGAGTGAGCATGTGAACTTCGTCTATTATGTAGATTTTGAAGTGTGATCGGCTTGGGCAAATGGACGCGCTTTGGCGGAGTTGTCTGATTTCGTCGATGCCGCGATTGCTTGCACCGTCTATTTCAAGTACGTCGATATCTTCGCCGGTGCTTATACTTACGCAGCTATCGCACACGCCGCA
>JAISQS010000123.1 GCA_031274045.1 Planctomycetaceae bacterium
TGTTCAACACCTCCGGTGTTGTTTTAGTCCAAACCACACACGTAAATAAAACGATTTGATCCACCAACACGAAAACATTAACGAAAATAAACCCCCACAAAATCCGAAATAATCAGAAAAAATATTTTTCGCGTGTCAAGAACATAAGGCAGACAACCGCCCGCCGCGTATTGGCAACGTAGGGGCGAGGTCTCGTTGTACCACACATCTTTTCTGAGGCTATCATTTATATTTTCACGTTGATGCTACGAATCGCGCCGTATTTGCGTGTTCGGTTTGGAGCGGAACAACACCGGAGGTGTTGAATTTTGATAACCCCGTGTGAAACACGGGGTACACGGTGCAAACTCATACGAACCCCGTAGGGGTTCAACTATACCGATTGATTTTAATACACGTATGATTGAGGACTCAATACGTTTGGTTCATGCCCCGAAAATTGCACGTTGGAGTTGAACCCCTACGGGGTTCGTTCCTTACTTATGCACTTACCCCGTGCTGCGCTCCGCTTGCACGGGGTTATCAAAATTCAACACCTCCGGTGTTGTCCGTATCCAAACTAACACTAAAAACCAGACTATTTGATTTACAATGCAAATCAAAAGGATATGCGGTATAACGAAGGTCGAGGCTTGCCCTCGTCCCAAAAGAGGCGGGAAACGCAACGGAATTTCTTTGCGAACCTTGCGATAATCTTTGCGCCCTTTGCGGTAAAAAATATTCTCCCCTTACCTTCTTTTAACTTCTTGTGAGATATTCTTAATGATGCGGATGTTTATGTTGCCCCCTTGTGTTGTTTGGGGTTTTGAGATATATTCCCGACGTTGTTTGTATAATTGATGAACAGAATCAGAATCGCTGCGAATCCAACAAATATCGCTGCGAATCCAACAAATATCACTGCGAATCCAACAAATCAATAGACTTCTATACCATCAGAACTTTATCCGAGTCGGCTGCCGTCTTTTTGAGCCGCCAGCACGGTGATCAAGAACAAAAAAAATCATTACGTATATAACGTGAGGTAAACTTGAACCAAACTACAATCTCCGACAACAACATCTCAACCGAGATAGTTGCACTTGAACGAGAAAATAAACGTCTCGGACGCGAAACAAACAGACTCGCCGCACTCATCGCACGAAGCAACGCCACCACACACGCAAACCTCGACCTCACCGCAGAACTACAAGCCGAACAAGTACGACAAGGAAAATACCTCGACCTCATGATGATCAATTGCCCAAACGTCATTCTAATGATCGATGACGTTGGAAAGTTTGTCTACTGCACAAACTCCTTCTTAAAACTAATGAACCTCAACTCAATAAACGACCTCACAAACCAACACTTCGATAAACTATTTTGCCAAACCGAATACTCCGAAATCATAAACGCATGGCACAATTCCATAAAACAAAAAAGCAGCACCAACCTCTCACTACAAACAAATTGGGGACAAAAAAACGAACCACGAAACTACGATATACATATTACCCCCATGTTCTCAAATATTGACGAACATAACCAAAAACAAGATACAAACCACGAAATAAATCACCTCAATAAACTCCTCAACGACAACTACTCCAAAATTGACGGCGCAATTATTATTTGCCACGATGTCACAGAATTATTGGCAGCAAAAGAAGACGCAGAAAACGCAAACCGAATCAAAAGCTCCTTCCTCGCAAATATGAGCCACGAAATCCGAACCCCAATGAACGCAATAATCGGAATGGCTGAATTGACCCTGCGCGAAAAAATCCCGGACACCGCATACGAAATGGTCAAAAATATCAGACAAGCAGGCAACAGCCTCTTGTCCATCATCAACGATATTCTCGATTTCTCAAAAATCGAATCCGGCAAACTCGAAATAGTCGAAACCGAATACCAACTACACTCACTCATCTACGATGTTATCAGTATTATCCGCACCCGACTCGCGGAAGGCACAGTCGATTTTTTTGTCGATATTGATAGCAATATTCCTCTAAATATGTACGGAGATGTTGTGCGGCTGCGGCAAATCTTGCTAAACCTCCTCAGCAACGCTATCAAATACACCAGAGCTGGTTTCGCCACACTAATCATTCGCGGAGAAATCAAAGACCAAATTGTGAACTTGACATTCGACGTTACAGATACCGGCATCGGAATAAAACCAGAAAATATGTCAAAACTATTCGGCAACTTTGCACAGTTCGACAAAATCGCAAACAAATGGATCGTCGGCACAGGACTCGGATTGGCAATCGCGCGAAATCTTGCCCGCCTAATGGGAGGCGACATCACCGCACAAAGCGAATACGGCATCGGAAGCACATTCACCGTCACCATCACCCAAAAATTCCAAACCTACGAACCATTCGCAAAAATCATCGATCACTCTCACACTGATTCGCTTGTTTTTGAGCCTCGCATGATGCACGCCTCGTTTTGCCGCGCGGCGTTCGATTCGCTGCAGGTAAACTATTCTTTGGTCGGCGACAAAAAAATATTCGAACATGAATTAAACCGTAACAAATACAACTACCTCTTCGTCGCCGCCGCAGTATTCGAACAATCACTCGACTCAATCACAGAATATTGCCAAACAAATAACGCCAAAGTCGTCGTGATGGCAGACAGCGGAAACTTCATCGGATACAAAAAATACTCATACGTCCAACTCCCATTCTACACCGCCACTCTCGCCGGAATCTTCAACAACGTCGTCAGCGAAACCACAAACCGCGAAAATATCTCCGCCTCAAAATTCACCGCACCAGACGCAAGAATTTTGATCGTCGACGATATCCCGACAAACTTAAAAGTTGCACAAGGATTGCTGATACCGTACAAAATGAAGGTTGATATTTGCCTAAACGGATTCGAAGCAATCGAAATGATTCAAAAAAACCACTACGATATAGTCTTCATGGATCACATGATGCCCCTAATGGACGGACTCGAAACCACCGCACGAATCCGAAACCTGTCAACAGGTCAAAACGTCCCAATAATCGCCCTCACCGCAAACGCCGTATCCGGTGTCAAAGAAATGTTCCTCGCAAACGGAATGAACGACTTCCTCTCAAAACCAATCGACCCCGCAAGATTAGAAGCAATGCTAATCAAATGGATTCACACAAGCAAACACATCATCGCCGAACCACAAACAGAACAAGAAGCATTGGAAAACGCAATTGACAATCTTGAAAACAAACAAAAAAATACCACCCAAAACAAACAACAATCGAAAGAAGACAACAACGACAACACCCAAATAAACGAAAGCGGAAAACTCGACGACAGCGGAATATTCAACGACAGCGGAATATTCAATGAATACGACAGCGGAATTATTGTAGGCATTCACGGATTGGATATGCAGGCGGGATTGCAACGAATCGGAGGCAACGAGGAAATATATATCGAGATATTGAAGGTGTACGCCGAATCGACACCGGAAATTTTGGACGAGCTGCGAATCCCGACGGTTGAGAATTTGAAAGATTACGCCGTAGCTGTTCACGGAATCAAAGGGAGCAGCATGAATATCGGCGCAGAAAAAATCGGACGGCTTGCCGCAGAATTAGAAGCCGACGCAAAAGCCGGAAACATCGAAGCCGTCCTCTCAAAAAACAGAAACTTCATCAACGCCACAGAACGACTAATAAACGAAATGACAAAATACATCAAAAAAGTAACCCCATAACTCACACAAAAATTTCCACAGCCCAAAAATCAATAAACCAACAAATTCAATTTATATTGACTCACTCACAAACAATTCAAAACAATGTCCGATACTTTACAAACTAAAAATCAGTTCTCTTTTGGCATGATTATTTATTACGCGATTGCGATTGCGGTAACTTTGGCTGTGCTTTGGTATATTTTTGTACGCAAGCCTGTTGAATATGTTGATCATCAGGTTGACGGCGCGTCAATGGGTACGGTTTATTCGCTTCGGGTTCATGATTTCGTTTTGGGCAAAGATTGGGAGCAGTTCGCGTCCGATATTCAAGGCGAGCTGAATCAATTGGAGGGTTTGATGTCGTCTTTTTTGGCAGACTCCGAAGTGAGCCGCTTTAACGCATCCGATTCGACAGAATGGTTTCCCGTCTCCGCAGCAACCGCAAAAGTTGTTAAACTTGCCCTAGAAATATCGACAATGACCGACGGTGCGTTCGATATTACATCTGCGACGTTGGTGGAATTCTGGGGATTCGGCGCGGAGAAGACTGACAGCTTCAAGCATCTCACCGACGAAGAGATCGCGGTCAAGATCACAGAGATTAAAGAAACAATCGGCTACGACAAGCTCGAAGTTCGTCTTGACCCGCCGGCGATCAAGAAGTTGCTGCCGGAGATCAAGATTGATCTTTCGGGGATTGCAAAGGGGTATGCGGTGGATGTTATTGCGGAGTTTTGTGAGCGGTCAAATTTGCGGCATTATATAATTGAGGTTGGCGGCGAGGTTCGTTGCAATGGTAACAAAGGCGACGAAGGTGATTGGCGGGTAGGAATTGAGCGTCCTGATATAATTCCGCGAGGCGAGTGGGGCGGAATCCATCAATTGATTGTCATCGGCAAAAACTCGATGGCAACAAGCGGCGTGAATCGAAATTATCATGTTGTCGATGGCAAGTATTATTCGCACATAATTGATCCGCGTGACGGCATGGTTTTGCAACGCGGGACGGAATCGGAGTTGATTGAGCGTGAACAAATCGGCTCGGTGTCTGTGATTGACAAGAGTTGTGCAAAAGCGGACGGACTGGCGACGGCAATGATGGTTTTGGGCGAAACGGAGGGGCTGCGGATTGCGAATGAGCAAAATCTCCCTGTCCTTTTCCTAATGCGAAAAAACACAAACATACGCGAAGCCCCCTCCACAACATTTTACAAAACCGCACAAAAATTCGAGAAAACAAAACAAGAAAAAAAATAGACATAATAAGAACACTTTGAGAGAGATTTATAATTTTTTTTTGTTTTGAGAGATTGGGTGATGGACTTGTTCCGTGTTGTCGTTTTTTTTGTTACGGAGCAAGTCTTATATTTTTTGTTGTGATTGTGGTTTGGTTGTGAACTGATTTTGGTTTATTTTTTGTAAATTTTTTATATTTTGAGAAATGGAAGTACTACCTGATTTAATTCGTGATTTGGGGTTGATATTGATGTCTGCTGCGATAATGACGTTGATATTTAGGCGGCTTAATCAACCTGTTGTTCTTGGTTATCTTGTTGCCGGATTTCTTGTTGGTCCGCATTTTCATTTTTTGCCGACTGTTGTTGATGGTCATAATGTTGAAACTTGGTCTAAGATTGGTGTGATTTTTATGTTGTTTGGACTTGGTCTTGAGTTTAGTTTTCGGAAGTTGCTGCATGTTGGCAAGACGGCAATGATCACGGCTGCGTTTGAGATATTTAGCATGATTGTGATTGGTTATCTTATAGGTCGCATCTTGGGTTGGACAACGATGAGTAGTCTGTTTCTCGGCGCGATTCTTTCAATGTCATCAACAACAATTATCGTCAAGGCATTCGATGAGCAGGGATTGAAGGGAGTTCCGTTTGCGACGATTGTTTTTGGTGTTTTGGTGGTTGAGGATTTGATAGCGATATTGTTGTTGGTTTTGTTGGGATCGATAGCGGTGACGCAACGCGTATCCGGCGGCGATATTCTTTGGTCGTCGTTACAACTTGTCTTTTTCCTGATATTGTGGTTTGTGCTTGGTATATATTTACTTCCGATGTTCTTCAAGATTTGCCGCAAGCTTTTTACGGATGAGATTCTTTTGATTGTTTCAATTGCGCTCTGTTTTATGATGGTAATAATTGCGGTCAAGGTAGGTTTTTCCAGTGCGCTTGGTGCGTTTGTGATGGGGTCGTTGTTGGCGGAGACGGTGAAGTCGGCGAAGATAGAGGAGTTGATAGTTCCTGTTAAAGATTTATTTTCTGCGATATTTTTTGTGTCTGTTGGTATGTTGATTGATCCGAAGATTCTTTATGATTATTTTTGGATAATAGTATTGATGACGGCGGTAACGATTGTCGGCAAGTTTATCGGCACGGCGATAGGGGCGTTGATTTCGGGTTGTAGTGTAAAAAATTCTATGCAATCGGGAATGAGTATGGCTCAAATAGGCGAGTTTTCGTTTATTATTGCGATGCTTGGAATGACGCTTAAAGTGACGAATGATTATTTGTATCCGATTGCGGTTGCGGTGTCGGCGGTGACTACTTTTACTACGCCGTATCTGATTCGGTATTCGGGCAAAATAGCGGATGGTCTTGTGTCGAAGATTCCGGGTCGGCTCAAATTATCGTTACAAAAATACGAATCGGTCATGCAAGACACGGGCAATGAAAGTGTGATAGGTTTGATTTGGCGGGTGCATGGAATAAAGATTTTGTTTAATTCTGTGATAGTGATTGGTGTGGCGTTGGCGTGTCGTTATGCGGCGATGCCGTTTCTTGGTGACAATTTTTTCAAAGAGCGGGCAACGATGTCAAGTTATATTGTTTGTTTGATGGCGGTGATACTTTCGGCTCCGTTTCTTTGGGCGGTATTTATATCGCGGCGTCCTCGTTCGGGTGATTATGATGTTGAGACGGTTGCGATGTTGCAGCGGCTTCATTTTGGGGTTTCGATTGTTCGTTTATTTATTGGTTTTCTGTTGGTCGGTTTTATTGTCGGCAATTTTTTATCGATTTATGCTATTTCGGGGTTTGTTTTGATTCCGTTTGTGATATTGATTTTGATTTTGTTTAGCAATCATTTTGAGCCGTTGTATCATAGGATTGAGACGCGTTTTATTGCTCATTTGACGGAGAAGGAACAGAGGGAGATAAAGGCAAAATCAAGGTTATCGAGACTTGCTCCTTGGGATGTATCTTTGACGGAATTTGAGTTATCTCAAAATTCGCCGTTGGTTGCAATGCCGCTCAAGGATGCGAAGTTACGAAATCGATTTGGTGTGATAATTACGATGATTGAGCGTGGCGGAAAGCGTTTGATTCCGCCGGGTGGAGATGATTTATTGTTGCCGTTTGACAAAATATTTCTGCTCGGTACGGAGCCGCAGCTTGCCGCCGCGCGCGAGGTAATTGAGCGGAGTCAAATAAATGATAGTGACATGATTGGTGATGAGATAGGATTGGAGTCAATATTGTTGGATGAGGGTCATACGTTTGTTGGTCAAAAGGTGCGTGATTGCGGAGTGCGGGAGTTGGCGGATGGTTTGATTGTGGGGGTTGAACGCGCCGGCAAACGGCAATTGAATCCCGATCCTGAAATGGTTTTTATGACAAACGATTTGCTATGGATTGTCGGAAACAAAAAATCAATAAAACAACTAAAACAACAAAAAAAACATACAACCACACTCACAAATATCTACCAAAACTCAAATATCAATTTATCAGATATCGAATAACAAATAGACTCTTTCGAAATTCTCTAATTGTCCACGCATGATTGTCGGAGGATTTTTATTGGAAGAGAGTGGAAGGTAATTGAAGAATATTTGTAATGTAAAGTTTGCAAATATACTTTTTATACTTGAAAATTCCTGATTATTTCAGATTTTGTGGGGGTGTTACATTGTGTCTTTCATCGCAGTATCAACGCCCTGAAAGGGCAACAAGCTCATAGCGTAGGGCAACGCCCTACGAAAGAGATTCACGAATATCACTCGGGGTAACGCCCCAATAATATCAACAATAATGGAAGTTTTTAGTAGTGAGTTTTCTGTAAGGATTATATTAAAACTGAAAACTAAAAACTTCCGCTTGGTCTGATATTGTTGCCCTGTTGGGGCGAAGGTTATTTATAATCAATTATCGTAGGGCGTTGCCCTACGCTATGATATTTTGCCCTTTCAGGGCGTTGATACATTGTATTGATACAGTGCTTGATAAAATGCACGATGTAAA
>JAISQS010000135.1 GCA_031274045.1 Planctomycetaceae bacterium
TTTGCCAATCCGTTTTGGCGTTCAGTTCAAACTTTTTTGGTTCTATTACACACAGAGACGGGCGGGACACCCGCGTTCCAGTCCGGCACCGCTTCGCGGCAATTTTTTTATAGTAGCGCAGCGTAATCAACGGAGCGTATTAGCTTCACTTAATTTCCTGTGAGTTGTTTACGTGTTGTTTGATGTTCGGCAAGAAGTATGTTATCAGTCCTAGAAGTAGCAGTATTGAGCAAATTTGAAATACGAAATTGACTCCGTACATGTCCGCGATTTTGCCCAACACCACCGATGCCGCACCAGCAATACCAAACGCCAGACCGAAAAATAATCCGGCAATCATACCGATTTTGCCCGGCACTAATTCTTGTGCGTAAATCAGGATTGCCGAAAACGCCGACGACAAAATAAATCCAATCACCATACTCAAAAAACACGTCCACCAAAGCGAACCAACAAACGGTAAACAAAACGCAAACGGCGCAGCTCCAAGAATCGATCCCCAAATCACATACTTGCGACCAACACGATCACCAACAGGTCCGCCAACCAACGTACCAACCGCCGCCGAAAACAAAAATAAAAATAAATAAACTTGAGACTCACGCAAAGAAACACCAAACCGCTCAATCAAATAAAACGTATAAAACATCCGAAATAACGCAAGATAAACATACTTTGAAAAAATAAGCATTGATAAAATAAATAAAGAAATCACCACCGTTCCACGCGAAAACTTTTTTGAACTCCCCTTCGCCAAAGAAGCATCAACCTCAACACGCGACCGATTTATCTTGGAAATATTGCGGGAATACCAACGGCAAACCGGTACCAAAAGAATTATCGTACAAATAACCAACACCGATAACCAAATCGAATTACCATGATGACCATTCGCCAATATCACCGCCGCAAACAACGCCCCAAATGAACCGCCGACATTGCCGCCAACAAGGAATAACGATTGCAATAAACCCGCCCTGTTGCCCGACACAAGATAAACTATACGTGATGCCTCAGGATGAAATACCGCCGAACCAAAACCAATAAAAGATACCGCCAAAAGAACCGCCAAAAAACTACCAGCATACGAAAACATCAACACACCAACAAACGTCGAGAACATTCCAAAAGGTAACAAATACGGCAAAGGACGCTTGTCAGTAATCAAACCGACAAGAGGTTGACATATCGACGACGTTACTTGAAACGTAAGCGTAATAAAACCTATTTGCATAAAAGTCAAAGATAACGACTCCTTAATATTAGGATAAACCGCCTGAAAAAACGATTGAAATAAATCATTCGTCAAATGCGTAAAAGTAAGCACCAAAACAACAGCTACCGTCGCAAATCTCATCTATAAATTCTTTCTATAATTTTTTTAATTATCGTATTTTTGGAACGCGCACCACTCGCGTTCTCAACCAAAAAACTCTTCCGTTATTTTTGTGACCGTTCTTAATAAGTATTGCAAATCGCCATCGCTGATTGTGTACGGCGGCATCAGATATATCAATTTGCCAAAAGGACGCACCCACACTCCCGCGTCAACAAAACGCTTCTGTATTGCGGCGATGTCAACACGACTTTTCGTTTCAATAACTCCAATCGCACCAAGTACACGTACATCCACCACGCCGGAAAATTTTGTTGCCGATTTGAGAATATCGTTCATTTGCGTTTCAATATTTTTGACTTGCCCCCGCCAATCATACGACAACAATAACTCAATCGACCTACAAGCAACAGCACACGCAAGCGGATTAGCCATGAAAGTTGGTCCGTGCATGAACTCCGGCGGAGTCCCGTTTGAGATAGCCGTTGCAACTTTGTCAGTTGTCAAAACTGCCGACAGCGTCACGTAACCGCCCGTCAATGCCTTGCCCAAACAGACAATATCAGGCACAACTCCGGCATGTTCCATCGCAAAAAGTTTGCCAGTCCGCCCAAAACCCGTCGCAATCTCATCCAATATCAAAAGCAGACCATTCTCATCACACAACTCACGAACACGCCGCAAATAAATCGGCGAATAAAATAACATTCCGCCGGCACCTTGCACAATCGGCTCCAAAATAACCGCCGCAATACTACCGCGATTCGCAATCAACTTCGACTTGAACTCCGAAATAAAATCATCATTCCAGTCCGAATCAAATCTACATTGCAACGACGGCGATTCCACAAAAATTTGCTCAGCCAAAACTCCTGAAAAAATCGAATGCATCCCCGTAACCGGATCACAAACCGACATCGCGCCAAATGTATCACCATGATAACCGTAGCGAATTGTCAGAAACTTCTTCCGCTGAATTTGCCCGACAGCCCAATGATATTGCAACGCCATCTTCATCGCAACCTCAACCGCAACCGAACCCGAATCAGCAAAAAAAACCTTCGTCAAATCAGACGGCAACAATTCAACCAACTTCGCCCCAAGCTCAATCGCAGGTCGATGAGTAAAACCGCCAAACATAACATGAGACATTCGGGATAATTGATCAACTATTGCACTATTCAGATCAGGATGATTGTAACCATGAATCGCAGCCCACCAAGACGACATACCATCAATCAACTCACGACCATCCAAAAGCCTAATCCGAACACCAGACGCAGAATCAACAAAATAAACCGGCAACGGATCACAAACCGAAGAATAAGGATGCCAAATATGTTGACAATCAAATTCAGATAACCAATCACAAAGAATCTGCATCAAAAAATAAATAGTTAGGTTTTAATGTTTTCACAGGAAGTTAAGGGAAGGTAATAGAAGAATACTTAAAAATTTCTGATTATTTCGTTTTTTGTGGGGATTTTACATTGTGACTTTTATCAAGCACTGTATCAATACAATGTATCAACGCCCTGAAAGGGCAAAATATCATAGCGTAGGGCAACGCCCTACGATAATTGATTATAAATAACCTTCGCCCCAACGGGGCAA
>JAISQS010000163.1 GCA_031274045.1 Planctomycetaceae bacterium
CCTTATCCCCTTATTCGTTAAGCATAAAGTCCACGATCAAATTTGAGGCGAATTGAATCCAATGTAGCGATGTGCTTTGCCTTTTGGCGATTCGAAATCGAAAGTACAGACGCAATGCATTGCGTCTCTACTTCAGTGTTATTAAGGGAGGGGAAATTGGTTACCTGTTGCGAATCGATTAAGACTCAGGATTGGTTGTACAAATATCCACTGTGAATTTATAAAAGAGGAAATTTCAAGTGTAAAAAGTATATTAAAATTTAGCGCATTTTGTATTTTCGTGTATTTCGCGTTAAAAAGTAATTTTTAGAAATTACCTTTTCGTTTATTTCGTATTTTTCGTCTGGTTCGTATTCTCAAAAAAGTATAACAAGGGCGTTGTCTGTGTTCATATTGGATTGTGTGTGTTGTTATTTGTGTTGTGCGGAGTTGGCGGCGAACTCCGTTATAATCGTTACAATCGTTTTAATTGATCTTATGTTTGTAATTTTTTTTGAAATATTGCCGAGAGTATTTGACGAGAGCGGAATTAGATACCATGATAAGAGCAGGCGAAACCGTTGAATTTAGGATCGCGCGTGCGTCCTAACGGTTTCATACACGGAGAATTTTAAAACTACTTGCTCTTGAATGTCGGTTTACGAATACGGGAAGCCGGCTTTTGTGCTTTTATGTCAATGAAAATTTGCAATGCGTTGAGTTGCATTGTAACAGGCAAAGATTTTTTACTTATTGTATTGGAATAAGCTGGAGCTTGATAGTTGCTATCAGGAAGGAATGAGCTATGTTAGTTCTGTCCCGAAAACGAAATGAAAGTTTGGTAATCAACGACAACATAACCGTCGTAGTTGTTGATGTGCGCGGCGACAAAGTACGTCTGGGAATTGATGCCCCAAAAGATGTGCCTGTACACCGCAAAGAAATATACGACGCTATCAGAAAGTCGAATAACATTCGCGAAAACGCAGGTGTTCGATCACGTTGATCCAAAACACAACTCACACAATAAATCAGAATGCCGCCGTGTGATTTTATTCATGCGGCGGCACTTTTGATTTATATACTGTTTGTGTTTTAAAATTTCTTGTTGGTTTCTTTAACATTTGCAGGTATATTCGGAATCTTTGCGACAGACGTTGAAATGTTTACTACCGGATTGCTACTTCTAATAATAATCGTACTAAAATAATTTGCTCTGTCTGTTTTTGTGATGTATACTCATTTCGCAAAAGCAATGTTCTACTTTCTTGCCGGAATTTTAAACTGTTTGTGCGTGTAATTTCGTTTGTGTTTGTAGGCTTGTTTACGGATGCGTTCAATTTGAGTCTGTTGTTTTTTGTTTTTACGGTCAACGAAATTCGAATGATATTCGTTTAATGATACTTACAACGCGATGTATGTATGATCCGGTTTCGGTATAAACATGCTTGCTCAAATTTCGTAAACAATTTTGTTCGGTTCGGAATTGTATTGAGGTGAATTTGTTTGTTGTGCAGTTGATTTGTGAGCCTGAACCTATCCCCCCCGTTTCCATCCCCCCCAACGTTTTTTATCATCACCCCCCAACTCGTCGTCTGATTGTTTTGTTCCGTTTTTTAGAATATTTTGACTGCTTGCATTTTAGATTTCGTTTACGTTCGCGGGCTTGTTTGTGATTTTGTTCAATTGAGCTTGGCTGAGTTGTTTTTTTGATGTTGACGAAATTCGTGATGTGTTGCTGATATTGCAAAATATTTTTTTGGCAAGAGAAGCGATCAGATGAGACCAAAACATGCGGCAGCAATGCCGCGATAATACCATGAAACACGCATCCTCCCTGAAAAATATATTGCCGGATTATCGATTATTGATTCGCAGATGTTGTGTAGTTATAGCAGCGTTGTTGTTTGTGTCTTCGTCTGTTTTTGCGCAATCGCTTCGATTTACGCCTCCGGTTATTTCTGTTGATCGTTCTGCGAGTGCGTTGTCTTCGCAGCATTCCTTGCCGGACAACAGAGCTAACTCGCAACCTGTATCGCCTTCTCTTACTCCGCGTTATCGTCCGCTTCCGTCCGCCGCAAACGCGCCCGACACGCCCGATAACCAGCACGCCAAGCCGCACCAACAACTCTACCCCTACGCCGAATCCGCACCGTCCGGCTTGTCCTCAACACAACAAACGCAACAGCCGTTATTGTTGTCGCCCGCGCCGAATTTGCCCAACAATCATAAGTCAACTTTCACAAACCCGCGACCGTTGCCGATACCGCCGAACGCCGAACGCATCGAATCCATTATACGCAACGGAGAGTTGCTTGAATCGGAGTCGCGGTGGGCGGATGCTTTGACGCACTACGAAGGCGGCTTGCAGATTTATCGTAACAATAATCTCATCTTGCAAAAATTCGTCAACGCAAGATTCCATTACGATATTAGACGGCGAAGTGAGGACGCGAGTTATTTGAAGAGTCTCAAAACAGCGTCGTTTGTTGAGGCGTTGGCTTTGTATGAGGAGATTATTTCGCGGATACAGACAAATTATGTTGACGTGCCTGATTGGGAGGTGCTTTTCCGCAATGGATTGCGTGATGTTTCAATTGCGCTCGCCGATGCGAATTTTAGACTCAAATCGAATATTGCGATTCCGCCGGAGAAGATTGATGCGTGTATTGAGTTATTCCAAAGGACAGCCGATACGTGGGCGATTAACAATCGGGAGAATTTGAAGAATGGAATTTTGCGGCTGGCGGAGATCGGTTTGCAACAGATAAATCTTAATCCTGTGATTGTGTTGATGGAGTTTACTTGCGGGATAACTAATTCGCTTGATCCGTACACTGCGTTTTTGACTCCGAATCAATTGAACGATACGTATTCGATGATTTCGGGTAATTTTGTCGGGCTTGGAGTGGAGTTGAAGTCGGATCGTGAGTCGCTTATGATTGTCCGCGTAATTCAAGGCAGTCCGGCAAAAGAGGCGGGCTTGTCCGATGGCGACCGGATTCATTCGGTAGACGGGATTCCGACAAAAGGCAAAGATACCGATACGGCAGCCAATCTTTTGCAAGGACAAGAAGGGACGTATACGGAGCTTGTTGTTCAGACTGCCGGTTCGGAATCTCGCAAGGTTAGGATATTGCGTCGTCGTATTGAGGTGCCGAGTGTTGAGGATGTGAAGATGTTGAGTCGAGAGCTTGGTTATATTAAGTTGACGGGATTTCAAACGAGGACGGTTGAGGAGTTGCGGCGTGCGGTGTTGGAGTTGGAGAGGAGTGGGATGAAGTGTTTGGCTCTTGATTTGCGGCATAACCCCGGCGGACTTTTGCAGATGGGGGTTGAGGTGGCGAATATGTTTATTAGCGATGGTGTGATTGTTCGTACACGCGGCAGACAAGGAGCGGTTGAAACTCCGTACATGGCGACTAGTGTTGATACGTTGCAGATTCCTTTGATTTTATTGATTGATGAGGCGAGTGCGAGTGCGTCGGAGATTGTTGCCGGTGCGATTAAGGATCACAAACGCGGCGAGATTATCGGACGGCGAAGTTACGGCAAAGGGACAATACAAGCGATTCTGCCTGTGAACGGAAATTATCCGAATGCGCGAGCGGGACTTCGATTGACTGTTGAAAAATTTCTTTCGCCGCATGGAGTAGCTTATAGCGGGGTTGGTGTTTTGCCAGATGTTGCTGTCGACACAGAGCAGAGGGTTACTGTTGCGAAGTTGGTTGATGGCAAATTACAAATTCCGGTAAATGTACGTGTCGTCTCAAGCGAACCGAACGACCCGTTCGTACAAGAAGCAATAAAAGTATCCCAAAGAATATTAAAGCAGTAGCATCAAGTTCTCTAACTTCCATTGCGTAATTTTGGGGAATAATTCACAGGAAGTTAATGGAAGGTATGGGAAGAATATTGTCAACAGATTTTGCAGATTTTAATAAAAACCGTAATATATCAGCGAAATATCCGGCTCTAATCGACCTTATTTATAACCTTATTTTTCCTGACAAAACAACCTTAGTAGCCCGTTGTATTACTCCAGATGACAAACCTTATTACCTTATTATTTCCAATCCGTTCTATGTTTTCGCGTTATTACATTCCGTTAGGAATGTATCGCTCGGTAGAAAATGAAGTCCCAGCCAAGTCTTCGCATTCCGTAGGAATGCAACCCTATGACTTGCCCAACGGTGGCATTCCTACGGAATGCTAGTTTGTGTGGGAACATCATTTTCTACCAAGCGATGCAAACCTACGGCTTGCAAAACTATGATATCACATGGCTACTAAGATTGTAAATAAGGTTGA
>JAISQS010000164.1 GCA_031274045.1 Planctomycetaceae bacterium
TATACTTTTTACACTTGAAAATTCCCTTTCACAATCGCAATCAAAATGATATTGTTACCGGCAATGAGTCTTTACCAATTCGTAACCGGTAACCAGTTTCCCCCTCCCTTAATAACCAACGAAGCCCCCCGCACAAGCCCTTATCCCCTTATTCGGTAATCATAAAGTTTACGATCAAATTTGAGGCGAATTGAATCCAATATAGCGACGTACATTGACTTTTGGCGATTCGAAATTGAAAGTACAGACGCAATGCATTGCGTCTCTACTAAAACAATAAGGGGATAAGGGCGCGTGGTGGGGAGCTTCATTGTTATTAAGGGAGGGAAAATTGGTTACCTGTTACGAATTGATTAAGACTCAATATTGGTTGTACAAATTTTCACGGTAAATTTATAAAAGAGGAAATTTCAAGTGTAAAAAGTATATGACATAATAAAAGAGCCAAAAAATAATCTTGTACATTGATGGCTGTACAAACTGACGGGTCAACGTCAATGAATCTGTGTCAATGAACCTGTGTGACTAATGTCAGTTCTTTGTCGTATCCTTCTCCTTTGATGGGGAAGGGCTGTGTCAGGTAACCGTTGTGCGGATTGCGGACGTACTCGATGTATTCCTTTGATTCCGCGTTATCGCAAACAATGATTGCACCTTCATTCAGCGACGGTTCCAATAATTTCAGTACGGGAAGCGAAAGGTTGATGGCGGCATCAAGCAACACTAAATCCACTTTCCCGCCGACACCGCAACAAAATTTTTATTTTTTATCTTTTTTCCCTTTTTTTGAACGATGTCTTCACTTCACGGTCAAGCTGCTTTTGTTTATTGTTTAACGCGAAATGATTCAAGTGTTGTCTATTGATGCGGGGATTATTGTGGTGGTTTTTTTGAAGAGGATTTGTTTGGTTTTTTCTGATATTGTTCGTGTGATGATGTACAAACTTGGGACGAGTATCATGCCGATAACCGTTGCGGCAACCATTCCCCAAAACGTGGTCATACCAATCGAACGCCTGCCGCCGGCTCCGGCTCCTGTTGCCGCAACCATCGGTAACACCCCCGCCGCAAACGATAACGCCGTCATCATCACCGCACGAAATCGTATCCGCATTCCAGCTATTGCCGCGTCGTATAAATTCATGCCGGAATCTCGTAACCGTTTCGAATATTCAACCATGAGAATCGCTGTCTTTGCCGTCAATCCTATAAGCATGAGAAGTCCCAATTGGCAGTAAATATCAGAAGAACGTCCGAGAACGTACAACGCAAACATACCGCCCGCCGTCGCCGCAACAACAGAAAGCATCACCGAAATCGGCGTTGTCCAACTTTCATACTGCGCAACCAAAAATAAATACGCAAAAATAATCGCCAAAATAATCATCACGATAATCTGCCCCTCATTCCGACTCTCCTGATAACTCATGTCCGTCCAAGAAAGCCGGTAATCTTGCGGAATTTCCGCGTCAACAATTTTTTGAATCGTTGTCATCATTTCACCGGAACTCACTCCGGGTAAACTTTGTACACGAATGTTAGCACAAGGGAACATATTGAAACGCTCCACAAAACGCGGTCCAACAGTCCACTTGACCGACGCAATCGCATCAATAGGAACCAGCACGCCCTTACGCGACGGTACTGTCAACTGACCAACATAATTGATATTGTTGCGAAATTCATTGTCCGCCTGAATTGTTACCTTGTAGGTTTTGCCGTACCTATTGAAGTCGTTCACGTACAACGAACCGAGTTGACTTTGTAGCGTGTTGAAAATGGAATTGACTGCGATGTCCATTGCTTCGGCTTTGTCCCGATCCACTTCAAGATGGAGCATCGGCGCGTTCGCGTCAAAGGAACTGGAAGCAAACAAAACTTTTCCTGTTGCCTGAATTTTACCAACCAACCCGTTCGCAGTTTGAAATAATTCTTGCGGTGTTTGATTTCCGGTCGCCTGAAGCGCAAACGACACGCCGCCCGTTGATCCAAGACCGCTGATCGGCGGAGCCGGAAATACTTTGACGGACGCTTCCGCCACCGTCATGCCTCGTTTGATCAACTGTTCCTGAATTTTTGTAACAGACATTTCCGCCGTTTTACGCTTTGACCAGTCTTGCAAATTGACAATAAGAAATCCCACATTTTCACCGCTGCCCGCAGTCAAACTACGTCCGGGAATACTCACCAACTTGCCCAATCCTTTCACTTCCATTGCCATCGCAACGTATTGGTCAAGAACTTCCTGAGTCCGAATCACAGACGCGCCGGACGGCAACACCACTTCACCAAAAAGTTTTCCTTTGTCTTCGGCGGGCATAAACGAAGACGGTAATATTTGCGACAAACCATAGTTTCCGCAAATCAACACGGCAAGAATCAACAACGTTACCAAAGGAAATCGTGACAAAAAACCGGAGACATTCAAGTAACGGTTTCGCGTAAAATCGAGTCCGTTGTTAAACACCTTGAACAATCCGCGCGGTTCAACACTGTCTTTGAGTACCAGCGCACAAAGTGCCGGTGAAAGCGTCAATGACACAAGACCCGACAAACAAATCGCCGCACACATTGTTATTGCGAATTGTTGGTAAATGATTCCGACCATTCCGCCGTAAAACGCAATCGGAGTGTAAATCGCCACGACCACCAATGTTGACGCGATCAAAGCACCGGTCAATTCCCGCATCGTTCGGAACGCCGCATCACGAGGCGGCATTTTTTCCTCATGAATCAACCGAACACAACATTCGACAACACAAATCGCGTTGTCAACAACCGTGCCGATGACGAGAATCAATGCGAACATTGTCAATGTGTTGAC